>CANEDJ010000036.1:0-15159 GCA_947426265.1 uncultured Mycoplasmatota bacterium
CTTAATTATATCATAAATGATGATTGCGAAAAATTTTCACTCCTTAGAGCTGAAATGATTTCTTTTTTCTTGTTTTTTTATATATCGTTTGCTATAATAAAAAATAGGAAGTGATAATGTGGAGAAAATAAGTGTAGTAATTCCTTGTTACAATGAGGAAGAAGCTATTCCATTATTTTATCAAGAGATATCTAAGATAATTGAAAAAATGAAAAAGAAAGTTACTTTCGAATTGATTTTCGTAAATGATGGATCAAAAGATAGAACTTTAGAAGAAATTAGAGAGTTATCAAAAAAAGATAAAAAGGTAAGATATATATCATTTTCTAAAAATTTTGGAAAAGAAGCCGCAATGTTAGCGGGACTTGAGTATGCTACAGGTGATTATGTAACTACGATGGATGTAGACTTACAAGATCCTCCTCATTTATTAGAAGAAATGTTGCGTCTTATTAAAGAAGAAGGATATGATTGTGTAGCAACCAAATCGACTTCTAGAAAAGGTTATTCATTTTTCCGTAAATTTTGTACAAAATGGTATTATAGAATTATAGGAGCGATTTCCAAAACAGAAATGGTAGCAGGCGCTAGAGATTTTAGATTAATGACAAGGCAAATGGTAGATGCAGTTATTTCTATGAAAGAATATAATCGTTATTCAAAAGGTTTATTTAGTTTTGTAGGATTTGATACAAAATGGATTGAGTTTGAAAATCAAGAAAGAGTAGCAGGGACAACAAAATGGAATTTTTGGAAACTATTTTCTTATGCTTTAGATGGAATTACAGCTTTTTCGACGGTTCCATTAGTTTTGTCTGCAATTCTTGGAATATTGTTTTGCTTTATTGCTTTTATTATGATTATGATCATTATTTTGAAAACTTTAATTTGGGGAGATCCAGTAAGTGGATGGCCTAGTTTAGCATGTATCATTTTCTTGGTAGGAGGTGTTCAATTATTTTGCACTGGAATTATTGGACAATATCTCGCAAAAACTTATTTAGAAACAAAACATAGACCGATTTATATAATAAAAGAAACAGAAAAGATGTAGTAAAAAGACTGCATCTTTTTTATGGAAGGAGAGAGAATATGAAAAAAATAAAGTTAGAAGAAAATGAAAATATTGAATGTAGTAATAAGGTAATACTATTAGATAATCCAACGTATGTATCTTTTTCATTAAATGCAAATGGCATTTATCTTCCTTCAATCAAAAAGGGAGATTATGTATATCAAGAAGAAAAAATAGCTATTAAAAAAGGAAATCATTTTCCCATTTTTTCTTCAGTCAGTGGAATTGTAGAAGTTGTAGATGCAAATAAAATTTTAATACGTAACGACTTTAAAAATCGAGTTAGAGAACATAATATTGTAGAGCATTCCTTAAATACATATACAAAATCAGAAATCTCAAATATATTATTTCAATTAGGAATTATGAATAGCTTAGATGAAGAAGAACCTTATAAAATACTAAGTGAAGCAGTAAATAAAACTTTGATTATAAATGCATTGCAGCAAGAAGCTTATATATATTTACAAACCTTTTTATTAAAAATAGAAAGAAAAGAACTTTTAGAACTAATGGAAGCTTTTTTGGAAATTTATAATTTTGAAGAAATTTTAATTGTAGTACCTAAAAACCAAGAATTGCTATTAGAGGAATGGAAACTATGTATTAAAGATAGTAACATAAAAATGGTTGAGATAGAAGAATACTATTCACTTTCGAAGACAAGAGAATTAGTGCGAGCAATCAAAAAAGTAACTTATAAAAAAACTCCAGCAGAAAGTGGAATTATAGTTTTTAATGTAAGTACTATGTTAGCTATTTATGGAGCTTTAAAATATAGGCGGCCTCAAATAAAGACAATGATACAATTTACAGGAAATATGTGGAAAAATAATTGTTATATGGAAGTTAGGATCGGAACCTCTTTACAAGAAGCGATAGAACAATTAAGTTATAAAAGAGCTAAAGATATTTTACTCTTGAAAGGAGGAATAGTAAGTGGAAATTCAATTAATATTAATGATTTCGTTATTGATACAAAAGCATTGGTTTTTACTGCATGGAAAGTTACAAACGAAACAAAACAGGAAAGTTGTACTAGATGTGGAAAATGCAGTCAAGCTTGTCCTATGAGTTTACATCCTGTCCTTATTATGGAAGCAATTTCAAAAAAAAGGAATTTAAGCAGATTTGAATTACAACGCTGTATTGATTGTGGAGTATGCAACTATGTATGTCCTTCTAATATTGACATTTATAAGCGCTTAAAAGAAGCAAAGGAGAATTTACTATGAAGCAATATATACAAGCTAAAAATATTTGTAACTACAACCAGAAAGATCAAACTTATCAAATGTTTATGAAAGTATTACTGATTATGATTTTATATCGTATTATGAAAACTGGGATTTTTCCATTTGTATTAGGGAAAATTAGTATTTTAGAACTTCTTTTACCTATTTTATTAATTATTAGCTGTATTTTATTATGCTATGGAGGATATTATGTTGGAGAAAACTTTTTATCTAAAAATCAATACAAGGAAGAAGAATGCTTAATGGATGGTATTTTATTAGGTTTATTACTCCCTATCAAAACTCCTTTTTGGATGATTTTAATAGCAGTTTTTTTAACTATTTTTATCGGACGGTATTTTTATGATAGAATTCCAATTGCAATGCCTTCTTTAATTGGTATTTTGGGAGTAATTGGATTTTCTATTTGGTTTCAAATATGTCATTTAAATAATTCAAGTATTAATTTCATTTTATTAGAATTTACTGAGACTTATCAACTAAATCAAATATCTTTAATTTCTGTCTATTTAGGCGGAATAGGAGAATGGATATCTAAAACAAGTCCTCTTTTATGTATTTTAGCCTTTTTATATTTAAGAAAACATATTAAATGGAGAATTCCAATTTATTTTATTGGAACTTATTTAATATTACTTATTTTCTCTAATTATTTTATTTCTAATTCATGGATAGATATTTTAAAAAACCTTGGAGTAGGAAATATACTTTTCTTAAGTTTATTTTGTGGAACAGATATGAGAACAACCCCAGTTACAAATGCTGGGCAAATATTATTTGCAGTATTTCTAGGAATATTTACTTATATTGGAACTTTTTTCTTTACTTCTTATTTGGCAATCATACTATCTATTTTAATATCTAATCTTTTTACGCCTTTATATGATTATTTTGGAAATTACTATGAATTAAAATATTGTAGTGAATATAGTAAATTATGAGATATATATTTTTAAGAGAAGCAAAGGCTTCTTTTTTCCACTTTAGGAATTTCTTGAACTTATCTTGTATCATTCTTATGAGTGAGGAAAAATTATCTACTTGACAGTATATAAGTTCCCTATTATAATGTAGATAGTTCTTCCTAATAAGGAGGAAACAAGATGCAATTAAGTGGGCAAACATTAACAAGTTATAAAGATAATAAAATATATGGTTTAAGATATGATACTATTTTTAAAAATGTCTTTTATAACAAGAAATGTTTAAAACAATTTTTCAAAGAGGTTTTTAAAGAACGTTTAGAAGATTTTCGGTATGTTGATAAAGAGCTATCAAAGGAAAATAAAAATTTGCGTTATAGAGTAAGTGATCTGGTGATAGAAACAGAAAAAAGAATTATTATTATTGAACTGCAGAATAAAAATTTAGAAAATATTGAGACAAGAAGTAAAATGTATGTATCTGGATTTTATGTAAGACAAAATCCAGGAGAATTTTATGAGAAAGTAAAGCCAGTGGAATTGTATTTGATCTTAAATTATCCATATCAAACACCTGCTGTATTAAAAGAATATGAAGAAATGAATAAAAAATATGAAGAACAATTTGGAAATTTATCAAAAATTAAGATTTGGAATATTTATGAAGCGTTAAAAATAAAAAAGGAAATCAATTATGATTATGCTAGACTGTTTAATTTAGATAATATTAAAAAACCTAGTTATGTTTTAATGGAATTGAAAGAAAGAGGATTTGAAAATTTTATAAAGCATATCGAATATTATAATTTAGATTATGGAACATATAAAAAATTGAAGGAGGAAGAAACAATGGAAATGAGTTTTGAACAAGCAACATCAATGATAAAATACAATGCAGAACAAAGAGGAGAGCAACGTGGAATTATAACAGGAAAATTAGAAACTGCTGTTTCTATGTTGAAAGAAGGTTTAGAAATGTCTCTGATAAAAAAAATAACAGGATTATCAGAAAAACAAATAGAAAAATACGCAAATTCAAAATAAAAAAAGCAGAATCTTATAAATTCTGTTTTCTTATGCAGCAATATCTTTGCTAACTTTGTTTAACGTTCTTAATTCTCTAGCACTCATTCTAATAGATTCACCATTATCTAAAGTTACTTTTTGTAGATTTGGTTTTTGAGCATGTCTAGTTGCTCTTAATGAATGAGATCTTCTATTACCAAATAAAGCTTTTTTACTTGTTACTTTTTTAGCCATATATTTGCCCTCCCTTATATATAGTTTTTTTCCTATGCCTTTCCACTTTATCATAACTTCTATTAATTGTCAAATATTTTGCCTTAAATTCCATATTTTTTCCATTGCATTCCCCCCTTAACTATGTTATGATTTTAGATGACAAGAAAAGAAGTGATAAAAATGATTTTACCAAATTTGAAAGAAGCAAGACAAAGAACTGACAAAGAAGTTATGGTTAAAACAGATGAATATTATGTAGCTGAAGAATTAAAAGAAATTGGAAAAAATAAAAAGTATTTTTTAAAGACCTATGGATGTCAAATGAATGAACATGATAGTGAAAATATCAAAGCAATTTTAGAAGAAATGAGCTTTATAGAAACTGATATAATGGAAGAAGCAGATTTCATCTTATTAAATACATGTGCGATTAGAGAAAACGCTCATAATAAAGTCTTTGGTATGGTAGGCAGAATGAAACATTTAAGAGATATAAAACCAGATTTAATTACAGGTATTTGCGGTTGTATGGCTCAAGAAGAGGCTATTGTAGATGAGATCATGAAGAAATATAAATGGTTAGATATTGTATTTGGTACCCATAACATTCATAGATTGCCAAAAATATTAAAAGAAACAATAGAAAAACAAAAACAGGAAATTGAAGTCTTTAGTATTGAAGGAGATATTGTTGAAAACATTCCAGTCAAACGTGATAGCAAATATAAAGCTTGGATCAATATTATGTATGGTTGTGATAAATTCTGCACCTATTGTATTGTTCCATATACAAGAGGAAAGCAAAGAAGCAGAACACCAGAATATATTTTGAATGAAGTAAAGGGCCTAATCAAAGATGGTTATCAAGAAGTTACATTATTAGGACAAAATGTAAATGCTTATGGAAAAGATCTGAAAATAGATTATAATATGGCAAATTTATTAGAAGATGTAGCCAAAACAGGAATTGCAAGAATTCGTTTTGTAACAAGCCATCCTTGGGATTTTACCGATGAAATGATCGAAATTATAAAAAAATATGATAATGTTATGCCATATATTCATTTGCCACTTCAATCTGGATCAAACAGAATTTTAAAATTAATGGGAAGACGTTACACAAAAGAATCGTATTTAGAACTATATAAAAAGCTAAAAGAAGCTCTTCCTTACTCTTCTATCACAACAGATATTATTGTAGGATTTCCAGGAGAAACAGAAGAAGACTTTAAAGAGACTCTAGAAGTCGTGAAAGAATGTGAATATGATTCTGCATTTACATTTATATTTTCGGCTAGAATTGGTACACCAGCCGCTAAAATGGAAGATCATGTATTATTAGAAGAGAAAGAAAATAGATTATATGAATTGAATGAACTTGTGAATGGATATGCAAAAAAAGCAAATGATAGATATTTGGGAAAAACAGTGCCAGTTTTAATTGAAGGAGTAAGTGAAAAAAATCCTTCCATGATGATGGGCTATACAGACACAATGAAATTAGTGAATGTGAAAAATGCAGCTGATTTTGTTGGAAAAATAGTGAATGTAAAAATAACAGATGTTAAAACATGGAGTTTAGATGGAGAACTTGTAGTCGATTAATTTACAAGTTTTTTCTTTTTTTACGTGATTCTATTGACCTAATAAACCCTAATTTGATAAACTGAAAGTAGGAGGGATAACCTATGACGAATCTTGAAAAAATAGACTTTGCTGTTTTGACTACATTAGGAGCACATCCTGATTACTCTGAGATTATGACGGAAATATTAACAAAAAAATTATTAGATAAAGATCCTTTTGTAACTGCTAAATATTTTTCTAGAGCGAATGATGCGAGAGCCCATATGATGGAAGTTAGTGATTTAGATTTGCTTTCAGAAGTAATAAAAAATGCAATAAAAACATCTTTTCTTTTAGAGCAGAAAGGTATTGCAACAATGGGGGATGCAACTTATTTAGACGGAGAAAAAGATAAGACTCTCTTTGGATCTACTGCGTGTAAATGGATTAGTAATGAGTTAGAAAAATATCCTAAAAAAAGTTTGGATGATATTTTAGAAAAACATCCAGAAATTCTACCTATTTTGGTATCTGTATTTGAAGAAACTAGATATGGAACAGATTCTGTCATAACAAAAGAAGAATTAGATAACCCAGATTTAATTCACTCTTTATTTTCTGTATTAAATAGAATTGAAAATGACATCCATTCTTATACTGAAGCTTAGAAGTAAGAAATTGTAATTTCTTATTTTTCTTTGTTCACTTTTTAAGGCTTTCGCATACATTAAAGTGAGAGGTGATAAAAAGTGGCATATAAAGAGATTGTAACGAAAGCAGTTATAGGAAAAGGGAAAAAATATTTCAAGAATAACTATAGCATTGAGTCCACTGATAACCCTACTACAGTATTAGGTTGCTGGGTAATTAATCATAAATTTAAAGGTTACAAATCTGGTGATAAAATTGGAGTAGATGGTTCATTTGATGTAAATATTTGGTATTCTTACGAGAACGATTCAAAAACAACGGTTGTAAATAAGAAATTTGATTACAATGATTTATTCAATGTAAAAACGAGAAATGATGTGGATTTGACTGGTGACACTGATATTATTGTACGCTCTTTAAAACAACCAACTTGTTCTAAAGTAAATATTTTAGATGGTGGTGTAATCAACTTTGATATAGAGAAAGAATTAGGTGTTGAAATTGTAGGAGAAACAAAAATGAAAATAGCAATCGAAGAGGAAGAAGATCCATGGGACGAAATCGATGATGAAGTAACAGAAGAAGTAGAGCAAGAAATTGAGAATAGTGTAACTGAAGACTACATAAAATAAAGTGTCAACCAAAAAGTGTTGACACTTCTTTTTTTGTATGATATACTGTTTTACAGTGAAACGGAGGGATAATATGGCAGTTAAATTAAGACTAAAAAGAATGGGATCAAAAAAGAAACCTTTTTATCGTATTGTAGCAGCTGATTCAAGAAGTCCAAGAGACGGAAGATTTATTGAAAATGTTGGAACTTATAATCCAATTACTGAACCAGCAGAAATTAAAATTGATGAAGAAGTAGCTATGAAATGGTTAAAAGATGGTGCAATTCCTACTGATACAGTGAGAGATTTATTAAAAAAACAAGGTATTTTAGAAAAATTCCATCAAATGAGAATGAGTAAGAAAGCATAATTATGGATTTAGCAGAATTAACCTCTTACTTAGTAAAAAATTTAGTAAGAGAACCAGAAATGGTATCAGTAAAACAATTTGATGATGAGGAAGACCTTATTACAATTCAAGTATTGGTTAGTAGTGATGATATGGGAACTGTAATAGGTGCAGGCGGAAAAATAGCGAATTCTATTCGTACAATTGTACAAGCTTCAGCTTCTATTCATTACCAGAAAAAAGTAAAAATTAATATTGATTCTTTTTAGAAGCAAGAAATTCGCTTCTTTTTTCTTGTATAAACCACTACTTTATACTATAATATTAAATAGATAGTGAGGTATTATATGGATTATAGCAAAATGAAAATACCACATCACGTTGGCATTATTATAGATGGAAATGGAAGATGGGCAGAAGAACATGGCAAAAAAAGAAGTTATGGACATAAAGCAGGAGCAGAAAAATTTGAAAAACTAGCACTTCATATTTTTAATACTGGAGTAAAAGTTTTAAGTGCTTATGTTTTTTCTACTGAAAATTTTAAAAGAAGTGATGAAGAAGTTCATAATATCATGGAATTGTTTGTAAAGAAAACAAAGCAGTTAACAAAAATATATCAAAAAAAGAACATTAAAGTTTTGTTTTCAGGAAGAAGAGAACCACTAAGTAAAGAAGTACTAAAAACCATGGATGAAATTACAGAAATGACAAAAAATAATACAGATGGTATTTTGAACTTTTGCTTAAACTATGGTGGCCATTCAGAAATTGTTGATGCTACTTTAAAAGTTTTCAAAGATTTAAAGGAAAATAAAATAATTGAAGACGATGTAGATGAAGAATTGTTTGGCCATTATCTTTATCAAGATTTACCACCAATTGATTTCTTGATTAGAACAAGTGGAGAATATAGAATCAGCAATTTTATGTTATGGCAAGCTTCTTATGCAGAATTTTATTTTCCAAAGATTTATTTTCCAGATTTTAATGAAGAAGAATTTGATAAAGCAATTTTAGAATATACCAAAAGAGATAGAAGATTTGGAGGAATTGATTATGAAAAAAAGAATTCTTAGTTCTATTATCATGGCAATTATTTTAGTTCCACTTTTCTTAAAAGGCGGAATTGTGTTTACCTTAGGTGTTTATTTCATATCTTTGCTTGCATTAAAAGAATTTTTAGATATGAAAAATACAAAAAAGGAGCATCCAGAGTTTATTAATTTTATTAGCTATATGATGTTGACTCTTTTAATTTTCTTTAATGTGAGTGGAGAACATTCTAAAGAGATACTAGTCTTGACAATGGATTTTAGAGTTGTAGCAGGCTTATTTTTGACATTTTTAATTCCAACTGTTTTATATCATGATAGAAGTAAATATAGTATTAATGATGCCTTTTATTTAATTGGAGGAATCTTCTTTTTAGGAACTTCAGTATCTTTATTTATTCTATTTAGAGAAAGAGAATTCGCACTGTTAATTTATTTATTATTAATTACAATTTTTACTGATACTTACGCTTTTTTAACTGGATTATTGATTGGAAAGCATAAATTATTAGAAGAAATATCTCCTAAGAAAACTTGGGAAGGTACATTAGGAGGAACTATATTTGCTGTCTTTGTAGCAGTTAGTTTCTATCATACAGTGATTAATCCTGAAACCTCAATATGGAGCTTAACTTTAATTACAACATTTTTATCCTTTTTAGGACAACTTGGAGATTTATTCTTTTCTGCAATCAAACGTTACTATGGAAAAAAAGATTTCTCTAATATCATTCCAGGTCATGGAGGAATATTAGACCGTTTAGATAGTATTATATTTGTAGTGTTGGGTTATGTTTTCTTTATTAGCATTTTATAGAAAAGAGGAATTTTAATGACAATTATATATTTTATTTTAATATTAGGAATTATTGTTTGTATTCACGAGTTTGGACATTTCTTATTTGCCAAAAAAGCGGGAATATATGTCTATGAATTTTCTATTGGAATGGGTCCAAGGTTGATTAAGTGGAATAGAAAGAACGATGAAACTGTATATTCAATTAGGTTACTTCCAATAGGGGGATTTGTTCAAATGGCAGGAGAAGACCTAGCCGCTGATGAAAAGTCTGAAATTCCAAAAGAAAAGATGATGCAAAACAAAAAATGGCATCAAAGATTTTTGACAATTGTAGCAGGAGTAATGTTTAACTTTATTCTTGCCATCGTATTATTATTTATAATTGCCCTTATTCATGGAGCGCCTTATTTAGGAACTAGAGTTGGTGCGGTAGAAGAAAATAGTCCAGCAGCGGTGGCAGGTTTAGAGGCTGGCGATAAAATTGTCAAAGTTGGAAATAAAAAAGTAAGTAATTCCGATATACTAATGTTAGAACTTCAGGTGCAAAATGGAAAAGAGACAACTTTTCTTGTAGAAAAAAAAGATGGAAAAAAGAAAGCGATTGTAATATCTCCTAAAAAAGTAACTGTAGATAAAAAAGAAGGTTACCAATATGGATTCGGTTTAGAAACAAAAACAGAAAAAGGGATCATTGGAGCAATTCAATATGCATTTGGGAAAACGATTAGTTTAGTAGAACAAATGATTTTTATCATTGGATATTTATTTACAGGAAAGCTTGCTTTAAGTAGTTTAGCTGGTCCAGTTGGAATATTTCAAGTAGTAGGAGAGACAGCCAAAACAGGAATTTTAAATATCATTTATTTAATTGCATTTATGAGTATCAATGTCGGATTTTTAAATTTACTTCCAATTCCAGCATTTGATGGAGGAAGATTACTATTCTTAGTGATTGAAAAAATAAAACGGAGTCCAGTAAGTCCAAAAGTAGAAAACACAATACATTCTGTTGGATTTATTTTATTGATGATTTTAATGGTAGTAATTACTTATAATGATATTTTAAGATTATTTCATTAAAATAACTTGACCTTCTCCTTAGGGAAAGGTCTATATTTTTATATAGAAGGGAGGAAATGATATTTTTATATCATGAAAGATTATGTTAAAAGTAGAGAATGTAACAAAATATTATGGAGATTTTTTAGCAGTAGATAATTTATCATTTACTGTAAAACCTGGAGAAATATTTGGATTGCTCGGAGTAAATGGAGCAGGAAAAACAACAACATTTAGAATGATTATGGGGCTTTTAGATCCTACCCAAGGAAAGATTACATTGGATGGAAAAAAGATAGACTATGATGTGACAGATAAAATTGGTTTTTTAACAGAGGAAAGAAGCTTGCTATTAAAAATGACAGTGAAAGAACAATGTTTATTTTATGGAACTTTAAAAGGTATGAAAAAAAAGGAAATAGAAAAAAGACTAGATGAATTATTAGAGCGCTTTGAAATACCAGAATATAAAGATAAAAAAATCAAAGAGCTTTCAAAAGGAAATCAGCAAAAAGTACAATTCATTACAGCTATTTTAAATGATCCCAAATTACTTATCTTAGATGAACCATTTAGTGGTTTAGATCCATTTAATATTGAACTTTTTAAAAAAGAAATTGTAGAAATGTCTAACCGCGGAAGTATGATTATATTTTCTTCACACAGAATGGAACATGTAGAACTATTTTGTAAAAAATTAGTAGTCATGTTAAAAGGAAAATCTGTATTGGAAGGATATTTATCTGATATCAAAGAACAATATCGTAAAAAGAATATTCTGATCAAGGGAGATGTTAAGAAAAAAGAACTTGAAGCAATTGATGGTGTTGTAGAGATTATAGAAAAAGCGGATGAATTAGAAGTTAAAATTGAAGAACAAAAGATTGCTACTAAAGTCTTTGAAACAATTTCTAGCCATAAAAAAATTACAAAGTTTGTAATTGAGGAACCATCTTTAAATGAAATCTTTGTAGCAAAAGTAGGTGAAAATTATGACAAGTAAATTAAACTATTTAATTGGTGTTAGTTTAAAAAGAAAAATTAAGACGAAATGGTTTGTGATTGCTAATATTATATTAGGAATTATTATAGCAGGAATTATCAATATTGATAGTATTATCATGTTATTTGGAGGGGACTTTAATAATAAGACTCCACTTTATGTCATTGATGAAACTGGTGTTGCTTATGAATTATTTGAATCTCAAATAAAAGAAATGGATATCAACTTAGCAGGAAAAGAAGAAGGAAGTTATGAGATTAAAAAGTATGATAAAAGTATAGAAGAAGCCAAAAAAGAAATTGAAAAAGATAAAAAAATTATTGTAGTCTTATTACAGGAAGATAGTAAAAATACATTAAAAGCAACGATTGTATCGGAACAGTTTCTAGACACCTTAGATACTCAAGTATTAACAAGTACTATTAATACAGTAAAAGTAGCACTTGCTCTTTCTAACTCTAATATTAGTAATGAAGAAATTGCCGCTATTTATTCTAATGTAACGATTGAAAGAATTTATTTAGATGAAACAAAAAAATCAGAAGATGAAAATATGGAAATTATTGTAACGACCGTATTTCCAGTCGTTATCTTACCATTTTTTATGTTAACAATGTTTTTGGTTCAAATGATTGGAGCAGAAGTAAATGATGAAAAAACAACAAGAGGAATGGAAATTATCATTTCTAATGTAAGTCCTAAAACTCACTTTTTTGCAAAAGTAATTGCCGCAAATTTATTTGTCTTATTTCAAGGATTATTGCTAGTTTTATTTGTACTATTTGGACTATTTATTCGCCAAATAATAGGAGGAAACTCTATTGTGAATGGACTTGGAAGTGAAGTAAGTAAGGTAATTACAGGACTAGGAGAAACTGGACTTGCAAGTAAATTTATTTATATTATTCCGCTTTCTTTACTACTTATGATTTTAACTTTTATTGCTTATTCTTTATTAGCAGGAATACTTGCATCTATGACAACCAATACAGAAGATTTTCAGCAATTACAAACTCCAATTATCATTATTTCATTAATTGGTTATTATTTGGCAATGATGGCAGGCGTTTTTGAAGGAGCAACATTTATTAAAATATTAGGATTCGTTCCATTAATATCTGCTATATTGGCTCCATCGCTATTAGTCTTAGGAGAGTTTGGAGTAATAGAATTTATAATTTCCATTATACTAGTAGTTATAACAAACTGGTTATTGATTAAATATGGATTACGAATCTATAAAGTTGGAATATTAAATTACTCTTCTAACGGTTTATGGAAAAAAATGTTTAAAGCGTTGAAAACAAAAGAATAGAAGCATAGGAATATGTTTCTTTTTATTATAAAAATTTTATTGATGGATATCTTTTCACAATTTAGTGTAGAAACACTTAATCATAATATATATTTTTTGAATGTCATCTCTTATTTGACAAAATAATTATTTGTTCTTTGATATGATAATGATCATAAAGAGGTGAAAAAAATGGCAAAACGTTTTAAAGCAAAAAAGAGAAGAACTCTAAAAACAAGACTGTTATGGTTTTTGTTTATCTGTTTGATGTTATTTGTTATATTAGCAACCATATTTAAAAACTTTAAATTAGCAACAACCAATGAAGAATTTATTAAAAATCTCTTGGAAGATTCTAATTATCACCTAAAATATAATAAAACTGGTTCTAGGATTATAACGAATATCAGTAATTTTTTATCATCTTTTAAAATCAATGAGCCAATTACTATTTTAGAACAATCATTAGGTTATACATTTACAAGTTCTAATAAACCTGTGGAAACCAAAAATGAAATAAAAATGGTATTTCGTAAAAATGATGTAGATGACTTAAAATTGCCAACAGGGCCTAGAGTGTATATTTATAGCACACATTATAAAGAAAGTTATGCAGCAAACAATTTAGAAGATTATAATATTACACCAAATGTCAAAATGGCATCTTTATTATTAAAAGAAAAACTGAATAAATTAGGAGTTTCAACAATTGTAGAAGAAGCAGATCTTGAAGATTTTATGGCAGTTAATAATTGGAATCATTCACACAGTTACGAAGCAAGTAGATATTTTGTAAAAGATGCTTTATCAAAAAATCCCAATTTAGAACTGATCATAGATTTACACAGAGATGCAGTTTCTAAAAAGAGTTCAACTGTGGATATTGACGGTACAAGCTATGCGAAAATCTTATTTGTATGTGGAAAAGAAAATCCAAATTATGAAAAAAATTTGGAACTCATGAATAAATTAAATAATAAAATTAAAGAAAAATATCCTACTTTAACAAGAGGAATTATGACACATGAGGGAAAAGGCTATAATGGAGTTTACAATCAAGATTTGAATGCTAATATTATTTTATTAGAATGTGGTGGAAATGAAAACAATATAGGAGAAATCACAAATACACTAACTTTAATAGCGCCTATTATTGCGGAGATGCTAAATGAAAGCTGAAGATAGAGTAAAAATTTATAATAAAATTTTCAAATATATTTTTTGGCTTCTTCTACTAACTTTTTTAACTTTATATTTTTCTCAAAGTACAGGATATTATGAATTTAAACAACAAAAAAAAGTGATTTATACTGCAGAACAAATAAAAAAATTTGAAGCAGATGTTGCATCAGGAAAAGATGTTCATATTGAAGATTATATGGAATCTACAAATAAAGATTATAGTAATAAAGCCTCAGATATAGGTCTTTCCTTTTCAGAAACATTAGGAAATATTGTGAAGTCGGGAATAGAAGGCTTCTTTGATTCTATCAATAAGATGGTAGAAGAATAAATTTTATGTTATACTAGTATTAGGTGAATTTATGAAAACAATAATGGTAGATATGGATGAAGTTTTATGTATTGGAGGCCATTTAGGAATTGTAAATAAATTTCTAAATACATCTTATAAAGTAGAGGATCTTCCAGGATATTATACAGAAGATATGCTTCCAAAAGAGCGATTACAAGAATATTATCAGTTTTTTAAAACAGAAAATCCATATCAATATGCAGAAATAATACCAGATGCAAGAGAAGTGTTAGAAAAACTATCTAAAAAATATCAACTTTTGATTTGTACCGCTTATTATAGTGATGTTTATGATATGGAGCAAAGTCATTGTTTAATTGATAAATATAAATGGTTGCAGCAGAATTTTCCTTTTATTAGTCCTTATCAATATATTTTTATCAATGATAAAAGCTTGTTAAATTGTGATATAAAAATTGATGATCGATTGTCTAATTTAAAAGGTTATGGAGAACAAAAATATTTATTTGATTCTTACCATAATCAAGAAATTTGCGATGAAGAATTGGAAAAAGAAGGAGTTATTCGAGTATCTGGTTGGAAAGAATTAGAAACGATTTTATTGAAGGAAGAATAGGATAGTTCTATAAATGAAATCTCAAAAAATTTAAAAAAAACTCTTGAAAAAAATATTAATTATAACGTAATAGAATGAATGCAGTAAAAAATAAAAAAAAGTAGACTTACTTGTTTTTCTATTCTCAGTTGCTTTGTTTACTATTATGTGAAAGTTTCTCGG
>CANEDJ010000037.1:0-14850 GCA_947426265.1 uncultured Mycoplasmatota bacterium
CTAGTATACCATTACTAAAGTTTTTCGTGTCTATATATCTATACTAACACCATCTTATGTAGAGAAGTCAGAAACTACAATATTTTAAAAAAAGAGCCTAGAGCTCTTTTAATTTGTTATAAATATCTTCTACTGGTAATAATTTTTGTCCTTCACTATAATATGGCTTTAAATGCAAATGAAAATGCTTTACTTCTTGAACCATTCCATTGTTTTGAATTAATGTAAGACCATCTATTTTTAATTTTTCTTCTAATAGTGATTTCATATTTCTGGTAATATCTAATATATGATTCCATGTTTCACGTTCAATTTCAGTAATATCTAAGGCATGCTTTTTGGGAATTATTAGCATATGGCCATTAGAATCAGGATTGATGTCTAAAAAAACGTTAACAAATTCATCTTCATATATAGTATAAGATGGAATTTCATGATTTATAATTTTACAAAAAATACAATTCATATTATCACTCTCCATAAATTATTATAAACAAAAGAAAAAAAAGAGTAAACTCTTTTTCGTGAATATCTGCGAATATTCTAATATTATTATGTTCTTTTCTTCCAGTTTTATACATTTACTAAACAAGAAATAAATGGTAAAATAAAGATTAGGTGATATTATGCACACATTAAAAATAGAACATTTAACAGTAGAAGTAGAAAATAAAACGATTTTGAAAGATTTTAACTTAGAAATAAAAAGCGGAGAAATTCATGCCATTATGGGGCCAAATGGTACAGGGAAGTCCACTTTATCAAAAGTGATTATGGGATATCCAGGATATCATGTTTTAGAAGGGTCTATTACTTATGATGAAACAATTATAAATGATTTGTCAGTAGATAAAAGAGCAAAACTAGGTCTTTTTTTAGGAATGCAAATGCCTCTTGAAATAGAAGGTGTCACAAATGCTGATTTCCTTAGAAGTGCATTAAACGAAAAGGAAAAAGATAATTTTCATTTAATGAATTTTATAAAGAAATTAGATGCGACTGTAGATTCTTTAGATATGGAGAAAGAAATGATTCATCGTGGAGTTAATGTAGGGTTTTCTGGAGGCGAAAGAAAAAAGAATGAAATCTTACAAATGTATATGTTAGAGCCAACTTGTGTTCTTTTAGATGAAATTGATTCAGGACTTGATGTAGATAGTTTAAGGATTGTTGGGAACCATGTTATGGAATATTTTAAAAAGGAAGAACCAGCTGTGTTACTTATTACCCATTATCAAAGGTTGCTAGAATATATAAAGCCAACTCACATTCATATTATGATAGATGGAAGCATTGTAAAAAGTGGAAATTATGAATTGGTAAAGGAAATTGAAACATTTGGATACGATAAATTTAAGAAAAATAGGACTCATGTTATAGAGGAAATGAAGACTCATGAATAAAATAAAAATAGAAAATGATATTGTTGTAGAAAAAGAAATAAATAAGAAAGTTCGTTTATCCTTTTTAGAAAAGAGCGAGGACTTTATGGTCAATAAATTGGTTATTGACCTATTAGAAAATACAACTTTAGAAATAGAATATCATAATGAGACCGCACAAAAACTGGATATTTTAATTAGAGTATTTGAAGGTGTTTCAGCAAGCATACTAGAATTCAGAGATGGGAATTTAATGAAAATTAAGTATCGCTATGAATTAGATAATGATAGTACTTTAAATATTCAGAAATTTCATCATATGAGTGGTATAAAAGAATTAGATAATATTTATTTGAATGGCAGAAATTCTAAAATAAATTATATATTAAAGACGATCTCTCATGTTCGAGAAAAATATGATATTACAGTTTATCATGAAGGAAAAAATACAGAAAGTACTATTCAAACAAATGGAGTAAATTTATTAGATGGAAGTTTAGATTTTCATATTACTGGAATTGTTCCAAACGGGAAAACAGGGGCTAAGTTAGATCAGAAGAATAGAATTATTAATTTAAATAATCAAAAATGTAGTATTCATCCAAATTTATTTATTGATGAATATGATGTGATTGCAAATCATTCTGCTTGGATTGGAACATTTAGAGAAGATGAATTATTTTACTTGAAAAGCAGAGGGCTTAGCGAAAGAATGGCTATGAATTTACTTATGAAAGGATTCTTACTTTCTAATTTAGAACTTTCAAATAAAAGAAAAGAAGAATTAGTCAGTATCATTGGAGAGTATTGGAGGTGATTTATGAATCGAGAAGACTTTCAAATGTTAGAAGGAAATATTATTTATTTTGATAATGGTGCTACAACCTTAAAACCAAAAATATTGGGAGAAAAAATTAGTGAATATTATAATGATTATAGTGCCAATGCCCATAGAGGCGATTATGACATTAGTTTAAAAGTGGATGCTATGTATGAAAATACAAGAGACCTGGTACGAGAATTTATTGGTGCGAAAAGCAATAAAGAAATAATATTTACAAGTGGATCTACAGATTCTTTAAATAAAATTATATTTGGATATTTTAGAAATCATTTAAGATCTGGAGATGAAGTATTAATTACAAAATCTGAACATGCTTCAAATGTTCTTCCTTGGTTTGAGTTACAAGATGAAATCGGTATTAGAGTAAATTATATTCCTCTAGATGAGCACTTAGAAGTAACACTAGAAAATGTAAGAAAAAGTGTTACAAAAAATACAAAAGTTATTAGTATTGCCCATGTAACGAATGTAGCAGGCGATATTAGACCATTAAAAGAAATTATCAAGTATGCTCATGAGCTTGGCATTCTAGTAAATGTAGATGGAGCCCAAAGTGTGCCACATCTTAAAGTAAATGTGGAAGAATTAGATATTGATTTTTTAAGTTTTTCTGCTCATAAAATGTGTGGACCAACAGGGGTAGGCGTTATTTATGGAAAAGAAGAATTATTAAAAGAAACAAAACCGATTATATTCGGAGGAGGAATGAATGCAAGTTATTTGCCAGATGGTACAAGGGAATATGATGAACTTCCAACTTTACTAGAAGCTGGAACTCCAAATATTGCAGGAGTCATTGGCTTTGGATCAGTACTAGAATATTTAAATAAAATTGGAATGGATAAGATAGAAGAAAAAGAGCAAGAATTAAAAAAATATGCTTTGGAAAAATTATCAGAGGTTCCAAATATGATTGTTTATAATGATTATACAAAAAGTGGTATTGTTGCTTTTAACATGAAAGATATTTTTGCCCAAGATTTGGCAATTTATTTAAATAATTATGGGATATGTGTAAGAGCAGGAAATCACTGCTCAAAAATATTAAAAGACGAAATAGGAATAAAAAATACTTGTCGTGCTAGTTTTTACTTTTATAATACCAAAGAAGAAATTGATAGATTTGTAGAAGTATTAAAAAATCCGAATATAAAAGCTGAAATTATATAGAGTGCCTCTATATCAAGAAAGCATTTAAGATATTGAGAGAAAATAAATTCTCTCTTTTTTGTTAAATGTATAGTAAAAGAATATCGTTTCATAGGAAATATTACTGAATGATGTAGTATTTCTTTTGTAGTTATAATATTTTAAAAAGGTAAATTTAAAATTAGAAAGCAAATAAAAAAGTAAGATGAATTCTTACCATTTTATTTGGAAATACTTCCTGGACTTCTATAACTAAAAACACCTTGTTCTTTTGTATAAACCTGAATGTTAAAAGTTAAATCGGCTCCTTGATAAACACCACCAATATAGTCTTCCTCATTTAATAATGCTCTAATATCACTTAATGGAATTTCAACTGCATTATTATGAATTTGGTTTGGACTAAAAGTATAAGTTTTTAATAATCGTATTGGTTTTCCACTACTATCTACATTGTTATTACTTCCAGACCATCCAGAATAAACTTCTACAATAATTTTATTAAAAATATCAAGTGGCATTCCTTGCATTAATCTAATGTTATCTCTATCCACAAATTCAACAAATAAATTGAAACAATTGGTATTTAAATAATTACTATATTGAGTTTGATTGGCAACTAAAATTCCAGCTGCATTTTCGATTCTAGTAACAGGTTTAATGACTTTGATTTCATAATCTTTAATTGCTGCTTTTCCAGGAGATGTGACATCAATCCTTACAACATTTTCTCCAATCTTAAAATTAGAATTTCCACTTACAGTATATGTTGCATTTGGATCACTTGTTTGAATATTTAAATTTAATGAATTTTCGTTATTTTTTAATGTAATTGTATATCGCGTATTAGTTTTCTGAAAATTGATTGGATAATTATTAATTTCTAATTTTGATAGATAAGCATCGGTACTGTAAGGTTTACTTGTATCCACATGTCCACCTTTGGCACCTGAATTATTACTTTCCATATTTTGTTCTGAAGAATCTTGTTTATTAGTTTCTTCTTTTTCAGGAGTATGATGTTTTTTCATAAATTGTTTTTCGTTATATATATCATCAATTTCATATCCTATTTCTTTTAGAACAACACTTAAAACATTTTGAGGTCTTTCTTCAGTGACATAATTTACTGTTTGATTTGCGATTAATTTCTGAATTACCGTTTCTAAGTTTTCAGCTGACATAGCCATACCAACTGTAGAGTTAGTAGAAGCATAAGTGTTAATACCAAGTAGTTCTCCATAAGAGTTGATCAGTGGACCACCAGAATTTCCACTATTTAATGAAATATCTAATTGTAAAAATTCAATTCCACCAGCACTTCTTCTCGCACTCAATATTCCCTTAGAAACAGAAGCTTCTCCATCGAAATTATAAACATATCCAAGTGCCAATACTTCATCTGTAACTTTAAATTTTAATGTGTCTCCAAAATTCATTGCAAGCATTTTCTCATTTTTTACTTGTAAAATAGCGATATCAGAATTAATATCATTACTAATTAATGTAGCAGTTTCAGTGGAGCCATCAGCAAATTCAACTGTAATATTTCCTTTAATATCAACTACATGACTGTTTGTAATTAAAAAGCCACTTTCATGAAAAAAACCAGTTCCGACAATTTGTTTATTATCAATTGTGTTTACAATTCTTACTATATTATTTTTTACTAAATCTGCCGCGTCAGAGAAGTCTGGACTTGATAGTTTGGTTAGCTTATTTAAATTGTCTACCTCAGTTGTTTTTTCTTTCCTTAAAACGAAGAAAAGAACTAATATAGCTGCAATTACCATTATTAGTATGATTGCACTAATAAGCAAAATCATATGTTTTTTGTTTTTCATATTATTCACTCCTTTTTCATTATTATATCATGATTGTTACTGGAAACGAATAATTATTTGACCAAATAATATGTATCTGTTATGATTGTAATAGAAGGATGTGGCGATATTGGAATTTGGGAGTATTTTATTTTTATGTTTCTTTTTTCCATTATTTTTTTTCATATATTATTTAATAAAAGAAAAATGGAGAAATCTTTGGTTAGGTATTAGTAGTATTGCTTTTGTGATTTTAGGAAGAGGTCCTTTTGTTTGGTATTTTTTACTAATTACTGGAATTACTTATTTTGGATTAGCTAAGTTAAATCATCTTCCGAAAAATATTTCGAAAAAGAAAATGGTGATGTGGACTATTTTCATAGAAGTTTTAATTTGGTTTATTTTTATCAAAGATATAAAAATGAATCATCTTATCATTTATCCAATTTGCTATATGACTATTTTACTTTCTAATATTGGTACACTATTAGATTTTTATAAAAATAAAAAGGGGAAGCCAAACTTATTTCTTTATTTATTATATGTAAGCTGTTTTTCAAAACTTTTATTTGGGCCAGTTCTTTCTTATTATGAAATGGAAGAAGAACTTAAAAAAAGAACGATTACAAGAGAACATATTGTAGAAGGCTGTTATCTATTTTTAAAAGGAATATTTTTAAATGTTTTATTAGTAGGAATGCTATCTATATTACAAACAGAGTTATTAACAATACCAAATTCATTTGTTACATCTCTCATTTTACTAATTACAGTAATGTTACAAGTTATCATTTTTATGATGAGTTATTCTAATATGTCTATAGGGCTTAGCAAAATGCTAGGGTTCACATTTGAGGAAGAAAGTAATTATCCACTATGTTTATCAAAAATGAAATATTTTTTTCACGCTTGGCATTTTAGTATTTCTAAATGGTGGGATGAACACTTAAAAAATAAATTTTCATTTCCCATACAGATATGTTTATTTATGGTACTACTTTCTACTTGTTATGGATTAAATTATATAGTTGCATTATGGTTTTTATTTATAGGACTTGGTATTTTGATAGAAGAATTATTCTTATCTAAAAAGAGATTTTCTAAAAGAACATTATATATCTTCCATTTTATATGGATGTTATTGTCTTTTACTTTATTAGTAAGACCAAATATAATAGAAACTTTAACAGGATTTATAAAAGTACCTTTTTGGAATGCTGAAATAGAATCAGTATTAAGTAGTTATAGTTTCATTTTAATGATTTCTTTATTAGTATCTTTAAAAGTAATAAAAATAATAACTGAGCAGATAAAAGAAAGTGCCTGGTACCATATTGGACGAATGATGATATATGCATTCTTTATGTGGATTACATTAGTTGCGTTAGTATCTGGAATAGATGCATCAATTTGGATGTTTAGAGTATGAGGTGAACTATGCAAAAATTAGAATTTATTTTTATTTTATTATTACTTACAATATTAGGAAGTTTTGGCATTTTATGTTTGTGTTCACCAAAAACATTATATAGTAAAGAAGAAGGGAGAACATTAGCTATAAAGTCAAGTTTTAATATGGCTTCTGAAAAGTCCATAGACAATTTAGAAAAATACTATGAGGATCATTTCTTATTTCGAAATTCTTTATTAGAACAAGGCATTAATATTAAAAGAAAATTAGGAATAAACATACAAGATGGAGTTTATATAGGAAAAGATGAATATTTATTAGAAGAACCGAAAGAGGTTGAAAAAGGAAATGAATTTATCAAAATTATGAATGAATTTTATAAAAAATATAATGATAAAAATATGTCTCTTATATTAATTCCTAGTCATGTAACAGTAAATCCTAGCAAAGCACCAGCAAATATTTTTCTATTTGATGAGTACCATCAAATGAAAACAATTTATCATCAATTAACATTTAATACGATTGACGTTGTTCCAACTTTACAAGAAGGATTAAATGATTATCCAATGTATTATCGTTTGGATTCTCATTTAACGAGTTATGGTTCTTACTATGTATATAAAGAATATGCAAGATTAAATGATATAGAACAAGTTCCAATTACTGAATTTGATATAAAGGAAATTTCAAATAATTTCTCTGGAAACTTGGTGAAAAAAACTTATACATTTTCTTTTAAAAAAGATACAATTGTAGAATTTATTCCAAAAAATAATGTCGAGTTAGAAGTACAATATCAAGAAAGAAAAGAAAATACACTATATAATAAAAATGTAACCAATGATAAAATGTATGAGTATTTTTTAGGAAAGGATGAACCAATAATAGAGATTACAAATATGAGCATAAATAATAAACAAGAAATTTTAATTTTAAAAGATGAAAGTGCGAATGCAATCATTCCATTTTTTACAAATCATTATTATAAAGTACATGTGATTGATATTAACTATTATGATAAATCAGTTTCTGGATATTTAGACACTCATAAAGAAATTAAAGATGTTGTTTTTATCTATAAAATGAACGGATTAGATGACAATATAAAAAATTTTTCTTCTTAATATATTATTTTAAAAGAAAGTTGAAATTTTTGTGAAAGAGTGTTAATATATTAGTTATAGAGGAGGTGTAAAAATGAAGAAGGGAAAATGGTTAGTTGCATCTTTACTTGTTTTATTAACAATGACTGGATGTGGTAGTAAAAGTTTAACTTGTACTTCTGAAACAAATTCATTAGGAATGGAAATGAAAAGTACAATTAGTTCTGAGTTTAAAGGTGATAAACTTAACTCTATGAAAGTAACTGTTGATGTTAAATTACCAGAAAGCATGATGAGCCAAAAGAAAACTATTATGGAATCATTCGAAAAAGAAAATACTGTAAAAGAAGCTAAAGTAAAAGAAACAAAAGATGGTTTTAAAGTAGAAGGTAGTGCTGATGCGAAGTCTTTAGGAACAGATAATAACGCTAAATATGACGACGTTAAAAAAACTCTAGAGTCAGCTGGTTATAAATGTAAATAAAAAGAGCAGGGCTCTTTTTTTTAATCACAATTATTTTTATTTTTGATAAACTCATGGAGCATTTTAGTAAGTGCTCTTTTTTCAATTCTAGAAACATAGCTCCTAGATATTCCTAATTTTTTTGCAATTTCTTTTTGTGTAATTGCCTCTTCATTATTTAGCCCATATCGTTTTACAATGATTTCTTTTTCTCGTTCTGTTAAAATATCAAAGTATTTGTGGAGAAGTTTAATATTATTTTTTAAATGTAAATCCAGTGCAAAATCTGGTTTTGGAGCTTTTAATATATCTAAAAAAGTAATCTCATTTCCATCTTTATCAAAACCTACAGAATCATTAATACTTATATTTTTTGTGTTTTTCTTATCACTTCTAAAGTGCATTAAAATTTCATTTGAAACTCTCACTTGTTGGAAAGCTAGATATTCTTAAAACATCGCTTGTTTTACTACAAGCACATACATCTTTATCTTGTAATATTCTAGCTCCTATAAAATTAATTGTAATATCCTCGCCATCAGTTGTTACAGAGCTTACAAGAAGCTTTATTAGGTTTCTTTTAGTATTTAGGTCTAATTCGTTAAATTCGTTAAAATACGTGTCTAAAACGTTTAATAAAAGGTCAGCAGTATCTTTATCATTTATTTCTTCATAATTGGTATTCGTTAGATCCTTTATTTGTTTTTCAATTTTTAAATTTTGTTCTTTTAAGGATTTTATTTCTTTAGAAATATCATCCAATAAATCAATATCTACATATTTAATTTTATCTAGTAAAGAATTTATATCTTTTTCATTTTTAGTAAGTGATGATCTTAAAGTTTTTAATTCTTCATTATTTTTATATTCTTCTGTAAAAGTATTTTTAGAGATTTCTTTTAATGATTGATAGAATAGGGATTTAGGATTCGCAAGTTCTTTTATTTTTTCCATCACTAAATCATCAGCTTCTAGTCCATTAATATTTTTACAAGTACATTTTTGTTTCCTACTTTTATCTTTTAATTCGCACATATAATCAAATCTTCTTCTACCATCTTCAGTAATGGTTTTATTTTTAAGTTTAGGTCGCATAAAAGAGCCACAATGAGAACATCTTATAAGTCCTGAAAGTAGTGAATTACTTGCAGATGGTTTACGATACCTCATATCACTATTTTTAAGTAGTAGTTCTTGGATTTCTACCCATTCTTTACCACTTACAACACCTTTATGCTTTCCAATAGAAATAATCCAATCTTCAACATCTCTTTTTATAACAACTTTATTTTTTCCTTTATGTTCTGTTTTATTGTAAACCATTAAGCCATGATTCCCATTAAAATCTTTTTCTTCTGCATAAATTTCTACATCAAACTTTTTAAAGTATTCTAATGTGTCTTTATCAGCATAAGCATAAACAGGATTCGTTAAAATATTTTTTAATCCCCAACGTGAAAAATATTTATTATTTTTAGTTTTTATATCATGTTGAATTGTATAAGTTTCTAATTTAGTTAAAGATTTTAATTCTAGCATTTTTTTAAATAGAGTGATGATAATAGGCATTTCTTCATTTTCTGTAAGTTTAAATAACTTACGTTTTTTTCCATCAATTGTAATATGTTCTATTTGTTCTGAAGCAAAACCGGTAGGAGTATTCCCACCAAGCCAACGACCTGTTTTAGCAAGATCGATCATATTATCTCTTATACGTTCGGCAGTAGTATCACGTTCTAGTTGAGCAAATACAGAACTCATAAACATCATCGCACGACCACTAGGAGTTACATTTTCTATATTTTCAGTAGCTGATAAGAAAACCACACCATAATTATCAAGTTCTGTTACTAAATTACTAAAATCTGTTACATTACGACTAATTCTATCTAATCTATAAAAAGCTATGACTTTAATTTTATTATCTCTTATGTCTTTTAACATCTTTTGAAAAGCTGGGCGATTCATATTATAACCAGTAAATCCCTCATCTTCATAGACAATAATATCATTATCTAAATCAATGTCATCAAATTGAAAAGCTATTTTTTTCTTACACATTTCTATTTGATTCTTGGTGCTTTCTCCTTTACCTGTATATTTTGATTTTCTAGAATATACTGCTATTTTACGATCATCTTTTTTCTTATTTGAATTTTGCATATTTTTAGTTCCTTTCCAATATGTATTAACTTAATATAGTATATCACAAAAACAAAATAATAGATATAGTTAGTCAAAATAAAAAAGACTATAAAAGTCAATTTTTATTCCCAATTAGCAATCTTCCATGTATTATTATCTTTTTTGATTGTCGCAGTTAAAACAGAATAAGTTTTTTCTATACCATCAGTACAAAGTAACCCAACAATACATTTTGTTTCTCTTTCGTAATCTATCGTAACATTTATTTTTAATTCTGTATCATTTATGTAACTATTGATACGATATTTAACAGGATCATCCATTAGATTTTTAAATGTATAACTCTTATATGTGTCTTTCCAATTATTTTTAAAAGCATTAGAAAGCATTTCAAAATTTTCTTCTATAAAATATTTCTTAATCGTGTTTTTATTCCCATTATTAAATCCTACTAATGCAATCTCTTTAAACATAGGTTTGATATTATCATCTAATTCTTTTATAAAATCATCCTTAAATCTAGAAACATCAATAACAGAGTCGTTTTGATAAGTCATATCAATATAATTTTCTTTATAATCTCCTTTTTTATCTTTTAAAGAGGGATTAGTTGCTAAAATGTCATAACTTACATTTTTAAAAGCAGTAAATTTATATGTTGCCATATTATCATTAATACTTGGGTTAGATAATTCTACACCATCTACACTAACTTTTGATGATGAGTAAGATTCTATAGATCTTTCCTCATATAAATCATCTATATAAACTTTATTTGTCTTTTTATCTACCTCAATATTTAGTGAATCATTGTCGTTAATCGTTAGTTTATAATAAATTTTGTTATCATCTTCTTTTGATTTTGTTGTCGTACAAGTAGTTATAGTTTTTTTGTTTTCTTTCATCTTTTTAGCAAATATTTCTTTTGCTTCATCTTTTCTTTTGTCAGTTAAAAATTTACTATCAGGCAAGTATGCTATATCTAGCATATCTTCATAATTTTCTTTAATTAATATATCACAATATTGTTCGGCGATTTTTTCTGCCTTGTTACCACAACCTGTTAGCATGAAAGCTATTATCATAATTATACTTATATATTTTATTTTTTTCATCTTTTCATTCATTCCTTTCCTATAATTCCTTTGTATTAATTGTATAATCACTATTTGTACTAATTAATTCATAAACATTTAAAATAGCATAATCTTTATCATAACTATCTACAAAAATTGTATCAATTGTTTGTTTATCACAATCATCTTTACACCATATACTAGATACTTTGATTTTCTTTTTTTCTCCTGCTTTTAAACTTATTGTTTCTTTACTTCTTATAGCAAATGGTTTATCATTTGTATCCCTAACAAAAAATGTATAACCAATATTATCAATAGTTTCTTTAGAAGTATTTTTTATAGTAAATTCAAATTCAACATCTCCAGCAAGTGTTTTATTATTATTTACCTTATTTTCTTTATGTTTTAATTTAATTCCACTAACATTTACTTTGTCATAATTTTTTACTTCGTTAAAAGTATAGTATAGATAGTCTGCTGATGTAGGGTGTACCACATTTGCTAAAGCTACCTTTTCACTGCTTCCACAACCTGTTAACATTAAAATCATTAACATAATTAAACTTAAATATTTTATTTTTTTCATTTTCTTTTACCTCTTTCTTTATTTAATCTTTTTTGTAATAAATAGATGGATCTCCTAAACCACCACTAGAAACAATACGAACTTTATTCTTATTAGTACTATAGTAACAAGTGCCTAAAACATAATCGTAGTCCTCTTTTGGTTTCTCATATCTACAATTATTTTCATTAGAATCACATTTTTCGCACCAATCATTTTTTGTTTCATAATGAGTTCCAACAGGAATTATTCTAAAAGTAGAACTTTCTTGCCCCTGAAAATAACCAATATCATATTTTAAAATATATATATTATTTTCTACTTTGATATTTTCTAATTTTGCTCTTCCATCTTTTGATCCATCACTCATTTTATTGTAATCAATATTTATTCCATCTTTATCAATTGTTATTGTTTTAGAATCGTTAGATGTATATGTTCCTATAAAGCATGAATAATCTCCATTTAATATTTTCTCTTCACATTTATCTTTTATTTTTCCCTCTAATTTTACGATAGGTAACTTTTTTTCATAAGTTAGTTCTGCTTTTGTAACGATAAAATGTGTTTCAGCATAAACTCCAGCACTTACAAAGGCACCAATTTCCATTTTTCCATCTATTTGATCTTTATTAGATGAATTCATATAATTTATTTGCCCATCTGCATATATTCCAAGTGGAGCTTTAATACCAGCTTCCATAACTCTACAGAAATTAACATTTACTTTTGGCACTATTCCTAATTTTGCATTTGCTTTTCCTAAAACATCATAAGAACTATCTTTAATATTAAAATCAAAATTTTTATAGAATCCTTTATTGTTATGTCCAAATAAAATATTAAAATTATTTTTAACATTTAAATCTGCCTTTAAAACTAATTCTAATTCTTTTAAAAGATCTAATTCTAAATCAACACTTAATCCTAAAATAGGTGTAGGAATAATCGTTTTCCCAAGAGAAACATCTTCTTTAGATTCATCACTTTTAGCATTATTTAAAATGTCTTTAAATAGTCCTGCTTTAAAACTTATATCATCATTTACATCTTCTTCAAAATTGAATTTATATTCTTCATTTTCTACAGGGTTGATATTAAAATCTGTATTTATATCAATATCAAGTCTAGCACCTATATCATGTTTAAATAACGTTATATCTGCATGAGCTTTTAGTTTAACTATAAGTTCTATATCTAACTTCATATCATGGTTATCTAAAGTACTCTTAAATATTGATTTATTCTCGTGATTTAAATTGATACTAACTAAAACTTTAGCACTTCCATCTTTTTGAGATTCTATCTTTACATCAAAAATATCTTCTGCATAAACATTTGGGATAATATGATCTAAAAGTCCATTTTTTGCGATGGAAATTTTAATATAATCTTTTAATTCTTCATTAGCAATAAAATCATTTAATTTTAGGTTAAATTCTCCATATATATCGAGTTCTTTAAATAATTCTTCTAAAGTGGGTGCATTTGTTTTAATTTTGTAATCATCATTTTCTTTTATTATTTCCATCACTTTAAAAGCAATTACTTCATCTTTATTTTGATAATACAAAATATCATCTTTTTTAAATTCTTTATTAGATGTAATGGTATAGTAAGTATCATCTTTTGAAATATCTGTGATAGTATCCTTACTTACTTTAATAACATTACCATTTAATACCTGTGTGTTAGAATTAGGTCTAACGATTGTAAAATATAAAGTCTTAATATCTTTTAATTTTTCATTTGTGAATGTTGCATTTTCTAAAGTTATTTTGTAGGTCTTTCCAGCTTCATAATCTTTATTAGAAGCTATTACATAATTTTCTTTACTTTTACTTATATTAGAATCTATTTCTTTGTCATTTTCATCTACTATTTTGTATTTAATTTCTTCATCTTCACTTGATACATTAAATTTAATGTCTGCATTAGCTTTCATTAGATAATAGCTATCATCTTCATACTGAACTAAATAATCACTAGAATCAGCTATTTTTAAAGTATCTCCAACAACAAACTTATCATTTTTACTATTTATAAAGTAGTAGATCAAGCCACCAGCAATAAGCAATACTAAAATAATAATAGGAATAATATATTTTTTGTTTTTAATAATTTTTTTCATTTTCTTTTACCTCTTATTTCTTTCTATAACCAACGTATCTAATTTCGTTCTTATTTTGAACAATAATAACTTTTTCTTTATCAAATTCCTCTTGAGTACAAATTTTATGAGAAGCTAATCCATTGTCTTGAACGATATAATCAGGTACTCCAAAACCTTTTTCTCTATAAAGTTTCATTCCATTTGGTACTTCTATTATTTTTTTATTAGATGATGGAGCAGTTATTTGTTCTTTCTTTTGTTTTTTAACATCTGTTTTAAGAGTAGAACTATTAACTCCTGTATCTCCACTTGAGGCAAAAGATATTCCATTAATGATACTAAAAACTAAAATAGCTAAGACAAGTGGCAAAACATTAGAAACTATAAGTAAGAGTAAAGGAAGAATAATATAATAGATCAAATTATTTATTACCAATGTTTTTACTTGTGAAATATCAGCTTTATATATAACTATAAATGGAATAAAACAAAAAGCTAAAAATATAAATGCAAATATTAAAGTTAAATTTTTATTTTCTTTAACAGAGAATAATATCATTAAAGAAATAGATATAAGAAAACCAATAATAGAAGTAAAAAATATGATTTTAGATTTTTTAGAGGATTTTTTAAAATATAAAATTAAAATCATAATGAGGGATAATACCCCAAAGAAAATAAGTAAATATTTTATAACATCGTTATAATAAATTGAAAAAATGCTAGAAGAAAATTTAAAATGAAATCCATTTCTTACATAAAACAAAATG
>CANEDJ010000038.1:0-14158 GCA_947426265.1 uncultured Mycoplasmatota bacterium
TCCATTAAAAAGACAAATAAGCATTTTTACTTGCTTATTTGTCAACAGCCTGAAAGAGCTTTATAAAAGCTCTTTTTTATTAAAAAAGAACGAGTAAACGTTCTTTTAAGCAACTTTTTTTAAATAGACTTTTGGTTGATCTGCTGAAACTTGGATTAATGTTTCAAATTGATTTTGCATTGGAACTTGTAATTGTTCTATTAAAGATTTTTCTTCCATATAACATGCAAGACGTATTAAGGATTCTTTAAGATTTGGTTCATTCCAAATTTGATCTTGGAATATTTTTGGTAAATAATTTGTTTTGGTAGCAAGTAATTCCATAAATCTTTTTTTGTCTTGTTCTTGAAGATTTTCATATTCTTTTACTTTTTGAAAGATAAACATTTTTGATGTTTTAATTCTAGTTTTTCCCTCATTTATTTTATTTCTATGATAAGTTGTTTGCTTTTTGATCCGCTTAGTAAGTGATCTTATTTGATGATCATTCATTGTTGTGACATCTTGGTTAGAAATTCCTAAAATAGAAAGTGAATGATTATTTTTATAGTCTTCCAAAATAGCATTTAAATATTTTTGCTCTCTTTTTCTTCTAAATGGTAGAAGTCGATCAAGTTTTCCTAAAATACCTTTTCTAGTTAATCTTCTAGTGATTTTTTTCAGTTTAGGGTCTTTTTCTACTTTTTCTTTATGTTTTAATATAAAGTCTATAGATAAAGGCTTTTTTCTATTTATTTGATAATTACGAAGTTCTTTTAATGTTTCTAAATCAAAGCTTTTTGAAGCTTCTAAAATAGCACTCTCAATGTGTTCTTCATGTTGATGCAACATTCTTTCGTCATGAGATAATTGTAAGTAAGAAATAGAGCCATCTAATCCAACTCCATATAAAGCTTGTTTTTTTCCTTCATATTCAAAGTTTCTATTTTGAAGTTCTATTAGTGTTGTCATTATATCAAAGTCAGTTATAATTGCTTCTTTTATATATTCTAATGTTACATGTTTTGGCTGTCTTATCAGTGTATCTAATTGTTCTAATTGAAATAGCCCAATTAGAAATTCTTTAGGATCTCCACTATAGTTTCCATATTTAGTCGCAATTTCATCTAACTTTTGACTTGACATATTTATAATTGTCATAAGTAAAGGCAAATCTGTTAGTCTTTTTAAATATGCAATTTTCCCTTCTAACAATTCTTGTTCCAATTTAGAAAGTTTTTGATTTTCTAAGCTTTGTTTTAATGAATGGATGCGATTGATTACAAATGATAGGTACTGTTCTGATAATTCCATATAAATCCCCCTTATGAATTTATTTGGTTATTATACATGTTTTTTTAAAAATTGCAAATTTTTCCTTAAAAAAATAATCAAATTTCAAAAATTATATTGTTTGATGATAAAGTGAGGGCATAAAAGTTTTCTAAGTATTATATATTTTTATAAAATATTTTGCTTTCCTTTCCATTTTGTTTTATAATAGAAATATGGTGATAACATGACAAAAGGTTTAAATAAAACGTTCGTAAGAGAAATCTCAAAATTAAAAAAAGAACCAAAATGGATGACTGATTTTAGAATCAAAGCATACGAAATGTTTGAAAATTTTTCAAATCCTATTTTTGGACCTGAATTAAAATTAGATTTTAATGAAATCAATTATTTTAAACGTATTAGTGATAAAGTTAGTGATGAGTGGAAAGATGTACCAACAGATGCTAAAGAAACTTTTGAAAAACTAGGTGTAATTGATGCTGAAAAGAAATATTTGGGCGGAATTGGGGCACAATATGAAAGTGAAGTTGTATATCATCATATGTTAGAAGAATTGGTAGAAAAAAATGTAATATTTTGTGATACTGATACAGCTTTAAAAAAGTATCCAGAATTATTTAAAAAATATTTTAACAGTTTAGTAAAATATGATGAAAATAAATATACAGCTTTAAATGGTGCTGTATGGAGTGGTGGAACTTTTATTTATGTGCCACCATATACGAAAATAGAAAGACCTTTGCAAAGTTATTTTCGAATTAATAGTAAGAATATGGGTCAATTTGAAAGGACCATTATTGTTGTAGATGAAGGTAGTGAATTACACTATATGGAAGGATGTACAGCTCCAACTTATACAACGGATTCTTTACATGCTGCAGTAGTTGAAATCTATGTTGGTAAAAATGCAAAATGTAGATATACAACCATTCAAAATTGGGCAAATAATATTTATAATTTAGTGACTAAAAGAGCAATTGTAGAAGAAAATGGCCTTATGGAATGGATTGATGGGAATATTGGTTCTAAAATTAATATGAAATATCCTGCTTGTATTTTAGTTGGACCTTATGCAAAAGGAAATTGTATTTCTATTGCTGTTGCTACGGAAGAGCAAATTCAAGATGCAGGAGCCAAAATGATTCATTTAGCGCCTTATACAACAAGTAGCATTATCAGTAAATCGATTGCTGGGAAAGGTGGAAATGCTAGTTATCGAGGGACTGTAAAAATTAGTAAAAAAGCAGAATACTCAAAGAGTACCATTAAATGTGATACTATTATTTTGGACGAATTTTCAAAAAGTGATACAATTCCTAAAAATATTGTTGAAAATTCAACTTCAATTTTAGAGCATGAAGCAAGTGTTTCAAAAATTGATGAAGAGCAATTATTTTATTTGATGAGCAGAGGATTATCAGAAGAAAAAGCCAAAGAGTTACTAATTATGGGGTTTATAGATCGCTTTAGAGAAGAACTTCCAATGGAATATGCAGTAGAATTGAATGCATTATTAAAAAACTATTTTTAAATTGCGAAATTTGTGTTATAATGTAGATAATAAGGAGGAAAGAATAAGATGAAGAAGTTTTTAATCGTATCAGTTACAGTCCTATCTTTATTTATGGTTGGTTGTGGTAAAAAACAAGAAGAGAAAAAACCAGAAACAAAATCACCTCAAGAAATAGCAATGGAGAAGTATGCAAAAGATTACTATCTTAAATTTATGAATAAATATTTAACCAACCCAACTGTATCAATAGAAGCTTTAAAGAAAGTAAAAAGTGATGGATATACAGATTATGATTTAAGTGATTTGGAGAAATGCAAAGACACTTCTTATACTGAATTAGTACTTGAAGAAGGAACAAATGAAGTAAAAGGATTCAAACATCATTTAGAGTGTAACTAATAAAACTTGTAAATCTGGAAAATGTATTATATTTAATTTTAAAAATTCGTTTAACAGATTTCGAAAAACAGCAATTTAAGAAATTAAGAAATGTAAAAATATTTATTTGCATTTCTTTTTTTTATCGTTTATAGTGTAGCACGAAGGAGGAAAAATTATGTTAAACCAAACAGTATTAGTAGGAAGATTGGTGAAAGATCCAGAGCTTCGTGAAACCGATAATGGTAGAAAGGTAACAAATATAACACTCGCTGTTCCGAGAAGTTATAAAAATTTAAATGGAGAATATGATACAGATTTTATATCTTGTGTATTATGGAAAGGAGTAGCAGAAAGTACTGTCGAATATTGCAAGCGAGGAGATCTCGTAGGTGTGAAAGGACGAATCCAGTCTAGAAACATTGAACTAGAGGATGAAACCAAAAAGCAGGTAGTGGAAGTTGTAGCAGAAAAAATAACTTTCTTATCAAGCAAACATGTAGAAGAAACAGAATAATATCTGTTTTTTCATAGGTTAGAAAATATTTTAAAACTCTGTTGCTTTTTTTCAAATTCATGTATAATAGAATTGGTGAAAAATATGAATATAGTGGATATTATTAATAGAAAAAGAGAAAAACAAATACTTACAAATGAAGAAATTACTTATGCTATAAATGGTTATGTAGAAGGGATAATTAAAGATTATCAGATGAGTTCTTTATTGATGGCAATTTGTTTAAATGGAATGACTGATGAAGAAGTCTTTTCTTTAACTGATGTGATGCTTCAAAGTGGAGAATCTTTAGACTTATCAAAAATATCAGGTATCAAGGTAGATAAACATTCAACTGGAGGAGTGGGCGATAAAACAACTCTTATTTTAGGACCACTAGTGGCTTCAACTGGTGTAAAACATGCGAAAATGAGTGGAAGAGGACTTGGTCATACTGGGGGAACAATAGATAAACTAGAATCTATTTCAGGTTTTCAAACTACTATGTCATTAGAAGCTTTTGCAGAACAAGTAAATGATATTAATTTCGCACTTGTTGGACAAATGGGAAATTTGGTTCCAGCAGATAAGAAAATTTATGCATTAAGAGATGTAACAGGAACTGTAGAATCTATTCCATTGATTGCTTCAAGCATTATGAGCAAAAAGTTAGCAAGTGGTGCTGATAAAATAGTCATTGATGTAAAGGTAGGAGAAGGGGCTTTAGTAAAAACGTTAGAAGATGCGAGAACTTTAGCAAATCTTATGGTTAAGATTGGAAAAAATGCAAGGAGAGAAGTTGTTTGTGTTCTTTCTAATATGGATGAGCCATTAGGAACACATATAGGGAATGCCTTAGAAGTAGAAGAAGCGATTCAATTTTTAAAAGGGAATTATGAAAAAGATGTATATGAACTTGTTATGACTTTAGGGACATTGATGGTTCAAATGGGATTGCAAGTTTCAGAAGAGGAAGCAAAAACATTACTAAAACAAAATTTAGATACAGGAAAAGGATATCAAAAATTAGAAGAATTTGTTTCTAGACAAGGTGGAAACTTAGAGAAAATAGAAAAAGGTCCAAAAATATTTTCTGTAAAAAGTATAAAGTCTGGATATATCAATAAAATTCATACTTTAGAATTAGGGGAAATTGTAAGAGCAATAGGAGCAGGAAGATATCAAAAAGAAGATATCATTGATTATGGAGTAGGAATTGTGTTAAGTAAAAAAGTAGGAGATTTTGTTTTAAAAGATGAAGAATTATTAAAAATATATGTTCATGAAAAGGATATGGAAATAGGAAGAATATTAGATTGCTTTGAGATTGGTGTACATTATGAGGAACCAAAGCCTCTTATCTATGAGATTATAAAATGATAACAACGATTTTAGTTTTTATCGCTACTTCTATAGCAATTGTTATTTATACAATTTATTCATTTCGATGGTTTGCGTTCTTTATCTTTTTTTTAGTAGCTTTTATTATTCATATAAAGGTGAGAAGAGAAATAAAGAAATATGGACCGAAGTCAATTTTTAGAGCTTTTCATCAATGTCCAACAGAAAATGAACAGTTAAAATTAGTTAAAAATGTCTTACTTTATAGAATAAGAGTTCAATCTTTGTTTGAAATGAATTCTGAAATATTAGTGAGTATTACCCATAGTGGGATTTATATTGTTAAAGTTTTAGATTCTGTAGGAAAAATATCTGGAGATAAAAGAGACTCATCTTTTATTTTGAAAGGTGAGAAAGTAGAATATGTTTCTAATTTTTTCTTAGAGTTGGATACTATAGAAAAAGATATTAAGAAGCAAATAAAAAATGTAATTATAAAAAAAATTATTGTTAAAAAAGGGACATGTTTAATAGAAGTCCCTTATTCTAAAGCGTATTTTGTAGTTGGAATGCATAATTTTCATTATGAATTGCAAAAATTAGAAAAGGAAAAACTATATACAGAAGAAAAAATAAAAGAATTAGATTTAAGTTTGATTCATATTTTGTCAAATAATGTCAAATTGAAATAGAATGCTTGCACCAAATAAAATTCTAAGTTACAATCAAAATAGGAGGGATGATAAAATGATTTATCCATCAATAGATAAACTATTAAATCAAGTTGGTTCTAAATATTTGTTAGTTAATATTGTATCAAAAAGAGCCAAAGAAATGAAAGAGACAGATCATTATCAGATGAAAGATAATGAGTATGTTTCTAAAAAAGAAATTGGAAAAGCATTAGAAGAAGTTTCAAAAGACTTAATACATATGAAATAGGTATTAAGTTTTCTTGTAATGGGGGAATTTTATGAAAATAAAACATATAAAAAAAATAGGTAAAAATAAATATGAAATAGAATTAGAAACTGAAAAGATTAAAACTTATGATACAGTGATGCTCAAATATCAAATTGCCTTAAAAAAAGAATTATCAGATCAACTGATAGAAGAAATAAAGGAAGAAACAAAAGTAGCTGGAATTTATGATAAAACAATTGTATTTTTAAATAAAAAATTAAGAAGTGAAAAAGAAGTTAGAGAATTTTTAAAAAAACAGGGAGTAGAAGAACAAGAAGAATTGATAGAAAAATTAAGAAATCAAGGTTTTTTTCATGAGGAGACATATATAGAAGCCTATATTCATGATCGTTTCTCTTTTTCTCCAGATGGTCCAAATAAAATAAAAGAGAATTTATTGAAACAAGATTTTGATTATGAAGAAGTAGAAAAAGCACTTGCAAAGATAGATGAAAAAGAAATTAGACAAAAGTTATCAAAATTAATGAATAAAAAGATGAATTTAAATCATAAACATTCAGAGAAATATTGTAAACAAAAAGTGTTAGAATCTATGCAACAATTGGGCTATTCTAAAGATATGATTGAAAGTATATTATCAGAATATAATGTAGACCATAGTGAAATATTAGAAGCAGAAGCAAGAAAATTGTATCAAAAATATATGGCTAAAAAAAATGAAAAAGAATTAATGTTTTTCTTAAAACAAAAGCTTTATCAAAAGCAATATCCTATGGATGATATTAATATTGTTTTAGAAAAAATAATGGAGGAACATAATAAATGAATTTAGAATATTTTGATTTGCTAGATGTAGAAGGAAATCCTATTGGAATCATTAAGGAAAGAAGTGAGGTTCATAGGGATGGAGATTGGCATAAAGCAATTCATATATGGATTATTAATCAAAAAGGGGAAATATTATTACAACGTAGGTGTGAAACGAAAGATAGTGATCCTAATATGTTAGATATTTCTTGTGCTGGACATTTATCGGCTGGGGACTGTTCTTTAGATGGGGCATTAAGAGAATTAAAGGAAGAATTGGATTTAGAAATAAATCCAAAAGAGCTAATTTTTATTAAAACTTTACAAAGAAGTTGGAAAGACAATCATGGCTTTGTAGATAATGAATATGATGATTTGTATATTTTAAGGACCGACAAAAAAATAGAGGAAATGGTTTACCAAAAGGAAGAAATTTCAGAAATCTTTTTTGTTTCTTATCAGAAGTTTAAAGAAATGGTTGCAAGTAGACAGCCTGATATGGTAATGTATGATGAAGAGTTTGAAATTTTGTTTGGGATGTTTGATAAAGAATTTGATAAAAAAAATACTAGAAATTAATCTAGTACTTTTTATTTTTCTAAATCTTTGATTGTATTTTTGTAAATTTTCTCAATAGCAGAATCTTCAATTTTTAAATTGTATTTTTTACGAATTTTAACCCAAGCTTTATTTCTTAAATTTGAATCAGCACTTATTTTTTCTAGTACCAATGCATCTTTAACATCTTCTTTAACATCTTCTAACTTTGGTCTTTCTTTTTGACTAACTCTTAAAATAATATGATATCCATAAGTACTTTTTACTGGTTCAGCAGTATAATCTCCATCTTTTAAGCTACTTGCTGCAGTCCAGAATTCACTAACAACTTTATCTTTTGTAAATGTTAATTTTCCACCTTCGCTAGCAGTTCCTTTGTCATCAGAATTTTCTTTTGCTAAGGTATCAAAATCTTCACCTGCTTGAATTTTTTTGATTAGTGCTTCAGCTTCTTCTTTTGCTTTTTTTTCAGCTGCAGTTTTTTCTTCGTCAGTTGCATTGTCAGCTACTTCTGGAGAAATTAAGATATGTTTTGCTGTAATCTCTCCAAAGATTTCATCATCATAATATTTTTTAATTTCTTCCTCTGTTAATTCACTTGCAATAAAATCATCAGCAATTGTACTTTTTTTATACTCTAAAGCAACATATTCCTTATAAGCTTTTTCATTTTCAAATCCAGCATTAATTAATGCATCTTCAAAGCTCATTCCACTTGCTTCATATTGAGCTTTTAATGTTTTTACTTGACTGTCTGCATAAGTTTCGGCCTCTTTGCTATCTTTGACTTCTTTTTCAATAATATAATTGTCAATTAAATCAACTAGGACCGCAGTTCCATAATATTGTTTCATTTCTTTATATAGTTCGTCAGCTGTAAACTTTTTTCCATCTATACTAGCAGCAACTTCTTCACCACTTTTAAGTTTTGGCACCTTTCCACATCCAGATAGTGTGAGCACAACTGCACATAAACTAACAACTAATAATTTCTTTTTCATGTTTGTTCTCCCTCCAAAATTAATGGTTATTAGACCCATTACACATTAATAATCATATCAAAAAAAAAGAAAAAAAACAATAATTTCTAGAAAGTAATCACACAACTTTCATTTTTCCATAAAATAATGTGAAAGATAAAAAAAAGGAGGAGAGACGTATGTGTAATAATACAGGAGTAAGCGGAGCTGCAATCGTTTTAGTTTTATTCATACTTTTAATTATCATACTTGGAGCTTATATTTAATTAAATTAAAGGAGGTGTAATATATGGCATGTAACAATTCTTGTGGCAATGTTAGTTCAACTACTTGCTGCAGCAATGGTTCAAATGGATTTGTAATTATTATTGTACTTTATATCTTACTTGCAATTATACTAGGTTCATGTTTCTTTTAAAAAGAGGTTTTCCTCTTTTCTTTTTGTCTAAAATTTGTCTACCTGTCAAAATTATATTGCTGGAATTTTAAATTTATACTATAATATAAGAAAGATAGGAGAGGTCTTATATGAAAAAAAGAGGATTTACATTAACAGAAGTATTAGGAGTTATTGTTATTTTGGGACTTATTGCTCTTATTATTTTTCCTAATGTAAGTAAATCAATAAAAAATTCAAAGCAAAAATTATATAATGAACAAATAGCACTTATTGAAGAAAATGCGAGAAAGTGGGGGGTTGAACATACTGCACAACTGCCTAATAGTGGTTCTTATTATTTAGAATTAAATGATTTAGTATTAGGAGGATATATTTCTCAAAAAGAATTAAAAGATCCTAGAAATAATAGTACAATGGAAGGATGTATTGTAATCAGTTATGATCCTTCTTATAATCAGTACAAATATCTATATACTGAAGCTTCTTGTGAAGATCAGAAACCAGTAGAATTAGTACGTTTGTCAGAAAAAGTAAATACATCTTCTGATGTGGTTTCTAATGATCCGAGTGGAAATAGGAGATATGTTGGACCAAATCCAAATAATTATATTCGATTTAATAATGAATTATGGAGAATTATAGGCGTTTTTAATGGCCAAGTTAAAATTGTAAGAAATGAATACTATAATACAAATATTGCATGGGATAACAATAATACAAACGATTGGAATTCTTCAACTTTAAAAGATGAGTTGAATACTGCTTTTTATGATAGTATTGGTACTGAGAGTAAAAGTTATATTGATACTACACATATTTGGAATTTGGGAGGAGTTGCTAATTTAACTACAGCAAATCGAAGTGATTTCTATAATTCTGAAAAAGGAGTACTTGTAGCACCTAATAGACCAACATCTTGGACTGGAGCAGTTGGATTGATATATCCTTCTGATATGGCATATGCCACAAATGGTGCTTGCGACTTCATTGAACTAAATAAAAATAGCGCCGATTGTTATAATAATAGTTGGTTATATAGTTCTACTTCTCAGTGGACTCTCACGCCATACGTTGGGAACGATATCAATGGAAATATTACACAGTTAAATGGAATTTATGTGATAAAAAGTTCTGGGATTGTTGATGCCAATATGACAAATTCAGCAGCAGGAGTACGTCCTGTTGTATACTTAAAAGCAGATGTTAAAGTAGAATCAGGATCTGGTAGTAATACAAATCCATTCAATATAAGTCTCTAATTTTGTGGAAAAAAATAAATACTTGACACTTTATATTGTAAAGTGTCTTTTTTTATCGTCTTTTTTTTGTGAAAACTGTGGAAAACTATTTACAAAAAAATAACGCTAAGGTAAAATAGTGGTACAGAGTGGGTAGCTGTGGAAAAAAGTGGGTGATTCTGATGTTAATGGGTGAATATCATCATAATCTTGATGAAAAAAATAGATTAATTATTCCATCTAAATTAAGAGAAGAGATGGGAGATCTATTCATTTTAACACGTGGTTTAGATGGATGTTTATTTATTTATCCTAAAGAAGAATGGAATCATATTATTGAAAAGTATAAGGATTTGCCAAATACTAGAGATGCTAGAAACTTTATGAGATTCTTTTTAGCAGGAGCAACGGAATGTTCTTTTGATAAACAAGGAAGAATTTCAATATCGTCACCACTTATGAGATATGCCGAATTAGAAAAAGAATGTGTAATTATTGGAGTTAATGATCACTTAGAAGTGTGGTGTGAAGATCGCTATGAAGACTTCATGAATACTAGCGAAAGAGAGTTTTCTGATATCGCAGATAGTTTATTTTCTCCTAATATGAATTAGGACATCAAGGAGGGTTTATGCATAAAAGTGTATTATTAGATGAATGTATTTATAATCTATCATTAAAAGAAGATAGTATTATTGTTGACTGTACACTTGGATTTGCAGGACACAGTAGTGAAATATTAAAAAAAATAAAAAGAGGAAAATTGTATGCATTTGATCAAGATCCAATAGCGATAGAGGCTAGCCAAAAAAGGCTTGAAGCAATTGCTCTTAATTATGAAATTATTGAAAGCAATTTCGCTTATCTGAAAGAAGAATTAGCCAAACGAGGAGTAACTTCTGTTAATGGAATTTTATTTGATTTAGGAGTTTCAAGTCCTCAATTGGATGAAGCTGAAAGAGGGTTTAGTTTTCACAAAGATGCTAGGCTGGATATGAGAATGAACCCAAATCAAAAACTTTCAGCTTATGAAGTGGTTAATACTTATTGCTATGAGGATTTGGTACATATTTTTTATACATATGGAGAAGAAAAATATAGTGCTAGTATAGCTTCAGCAATTGTTAAAAATAGGCCAATTGAGACTACTTTAGAATTGGCAGAAATTATAAAAAATAGTGTTCCAGAAAAGTATAGGAGAGAAAAACATCCAGCAAGAAAAGTGTTTCAAGCAATTCGAATTGAAGTAAATGATGAATTAAATGTTTTAAAAAAAGCAATCAATGATGCATTAGAGCTTATTGATGTAGGTGGTAGAATTTGTGTTATTACATTTCATTCATTAGAGGATAAAATTGTAAAAAAGATATTTAAGGAAATAAGTACTATTCCTAATGAATTAAAAGGACTTCCAATAATTCCAGAAGAATTAGAAGTGAAATTTAAAATGTTTGGAGTAGTAGAGCCAACAGAAAAAGAGTTATTAGAAAATAACCGTTCAAGGAGTGCGAAGTTAAGAATCGTTGAAAGAATAAAAAGGTGATAAAATGGCAAAAAGAAAGGTGAGAACAATACGCTTTACCAAGGGTGAACGATTGGTGTATTTAAGTGCAATAGTGGCAACAGTGATGACGTTTGTTCTTCAAGTTTTTTGTAGTGCCAATGTTGGGAACTTAAATATGAATATAGAAGGGCTTCGTTCAGAAATAACAGCACAGACAAAGAAAAATGAAAGCTTTGCTATGCAAATTAGTGAATTAACTTCTTTTGATAAAGTGAAAGAGGTTGTAAAAGAAATGGGACTGGATTATAATAATGATAGTATTGTTATCATAAATGAGTAGAGGTGAACCAGTGAAGGAAAAGAAAGAACAAAAGAAGCAAGCATGGAATTATCCAAAGAGGTTGTTTTATCTCTTTCTTTTTTGTATTTTACTTCTTTATATTCAGTATGGCTATTTGTCATTATCTTCTAATGTATATGGAGAAAATATGGATTTATTTGCTAGAAATCGAGATACAGCAAGAACTATTTTGCCAGCCAAAAGAGGAACGATTTTTGACAGTGACGGAAATACTTTGGCATTGAATGTGGCTTCTTATACAGTCATTGCTTATTTGGATGAATCAAGAACAACTGATCCTAAAAATCCAAAACATGTAGTGGATAAAGAAAAAACGGCTGAGGCCTTAGCGCCAGTGCTATCAATGGAAAAAGATACTTTATTACGTTTATTAAATATGGAGGGAGTATATCAAGTAGAATTAGGTCCTGGTGGACGAGGTATTAGTGAATTAAAAAAAGAAGAAGTAGAAAGCTTAGGATTAGATGGTATAGATTTTATCGAAAATTCTAAACGCTATTATCCAAATGGAGATTTTGCCTCTTATATTATTGGGTATGCAAAATCTTATCCAATAAAATTGGATTATGATAGTAACAATGAATTGACAGATGAAGAAATAGAAGAAAAATTGAAAGAAAATCCAAAGTATAAATATCGCAATTCTGAAAAAATAGTTGGAGAACTTGGAATTGAACTAAAATTTGATGAATTATTGAAAGGAACAGATGGGAAGCTAATTTATCAAAGAGATAAATATGGATATAAAATCCCAGATACAAAAGAAGATAGAACAGATGCAGTGGATGGGAAAGACATTTATTTAACAATTGATTCAGCAATTCAGCGTTTTGTAGAAGGAGCTTTAAAAGAAGAAGCGGCAATTTATACTCCAGAGTGGATGATGTTAACTGTTATGGACGCAAAAACAGGAGATATTTTAGCAACCGCCTCAACTCCATCTTTTGACCCTAATATAAGAAATATAGTCAATTATGAAAACCCACTTACTTCTTATCTTTATGAACCTGGATCTACGATGAAAACGTATACATATATGTGTGCGATGGAAAAGGGAACTTATAAAGGAGATTCTACTTATCAATCTGGTTCTTATCAGATTGGAGAAGATATTATTCAAGACTGGAATGCAGGGAAAGGATGGGGAACAATTACTTTTGATAAAGGATATGAATATTCTAGTAATGTAGGAGCTGTAAATATAGTAAATCAATTTATTACAAAGAATGAGCTTAGAAGCTGTTTAGAAAAATATGGCTTTGGAGTGGCAACTGGAATTGAGCTTCCAAGGGAGTTATCAGGAAGTATTAAATTTACATATCCTGTAGAAGTAGCAGCTGCTTCCTATGGCCAAGGAATAACAACAACAGCGATTCAACAGTTGCAAGGACTTACTCTTATTTCTAACAATGGAAAAATGTTATCTCCTCATATTGTTAGTAAGATTGTGGACTCAAATACTGGTGAAATAATATATGAAAGAAAAATAGAAGAAAGTGAACAAATTATAAGCAAAGATACAGTAGATAAAATGAAAAATCTTATGTATAATGCTGTTCATAATCGTGAACAGGGATCTACTAGTGGAATATTATATGATATAGAAGGATTTGAAATTATCGGAAAAACTGGAACTGCTCAGATTTATGATTCAAAAAATGGTGGATATTTAAAAGGAAGTAATGATTATATATTTTCATTTGCTGGAATGTATCCAAAAGAAAATCCTGAAATCATTGTTTATGGTGCTGTGAAGCGTCCATCACTTGGTCAAAATACTGCAATTGCAAATGCAACACGGTCTGTAATGAAAAGCATTGCTAAATATCGTAATATGTTCTCTGATGAAGGAACTGTTTCTAACAATGAAAAATACCAAATGGAATCTGTTACAAATCGTTTTACAGCAGATATAAAAAATGAATTGTCATTAAAAGGAATGAAAGTTATAACAATTGGAAATGGAGAAAGAATTATATCTGCATATCCAAGTGAAGGAACAACGATTATCAATGGGGATAGAATATTTTTAATTACAAATGACAATAATATTACTTTAGAAAATTTAAAAGGTTGGAGCCGAATTGATGCAATGAATTATTTGAATTTACTTGGCTTTAATGTCACATCCACTGGATATGGGTATGTAGATACACAAAGTTTGGAAGCTGGAACAGTAATTACCAAAGGAATGAATATTTCTCTTACTTTGGTCGATAAATATAATTTTTCAACAGATGTTAAAAACGATGATGAGTCAAAAGGGTAGAAATTTTTTTCTATAAAGATAAGTTTATTTAAATAGAAGCATATCTGAAATAGATATGTTCAGACTGTTGACAAAGTGGTATATTCAAAAAGAATATGCTACTTTTTTTATCTC
>CANEDJ010000039.1:0-13676 GCA_947426265.1 uncultured Mycoplasmatota bacterium
TTTCTTTTACTCACTTAAAAAGAGTAAAATTTTATTTTTCACTCTTTATTGCTGAGTATCTTTTGATACTCTAGGCTGCTTTTATTTTTGTAATATAATTATTTACTTTTGTTGCCCACGTTTTACTCGCAGCATATTTAGGATTGATTTGCTCAGGCGTTTTTAATCCATATGCATAGTAATTACGAGCTAAATTATCTATAAATCCGATAATTCCCTCATCTAATGTTGGATAGGCACGATAAGAGCCTCCATTACATTTCACAGTTCCACCTTTTTGTCCTCCTACATTGTTGCACTGTTTTACTAAACCACTACAGTTCCATTTACAACCTGTTTCTTCTAAAACAATAGCAACTGCTAAATAAGGATCTACTCCCAACTCTAACGATGTCTTAGCAAATAAATAACCTTTTCCTGACAATGTAGAGTTTAAAGAACGATCTAATTTTGCAGATAATTCTTCAAGCGTCATACCATCATATACAATATTACGCTCTGATGCTTTAGGAGATTCTTCTACTACTGTTGTATCTTTTTCTTCTTTTAAAGTTCTTTTTTCATTTGTTGTTGATACAACTTCTACTTTTCCTCTTTGGTTTTCTTCTTTTTCTTCAGTAACAAATTTTTCTATAACTATATTTGCTCCATAAATGATAGAAATAAATAAAAGCCAACCAGTGATTTGAAGTATTAGAAATCTCTTCCTACTCGAGTCTGTTTTCACAAAAATTCACCTCTATTTTTCTTAGGAAAACATAATAATCATAACAAATTCTGTTATCCTTGTCAAACTGAGATGATAAATTCTGAGTGGTAATATATGGATTTGCTTTTTATTTTAAGGAATTCTAAGTGTTTGACCAACTCTTAAATCATTAGAAGTAAGACCATTCAATTCTTTTAATTTAGAAACAGTCGTATCAAATTCATTCGCAATTTTCCACAAACTATCTCCATTTTGTATTGTATATGTTCTTAGCGTTCCACTTTCACTACTTGGCACTTTCAAAACTTGACCAACTCTTAATATATCACTTGTTAAATTGTTTAATCTTCTTAATGTATCAACCGTTGTATTATAAGTCCTTGCAATAGACCATAAACTATCTCCATTTTTCACTGTATATGTATTATCAGAAGTAATGGTTCCACCATTCTCAGATGGTATTTTTAAAGTTTGACCAACTTGCAAATTATCTCCTGTTAAACCGTTAGCACTTTTTAATTCATTCACTGTAATTCCATATTGATTTGCAATCTTCCATAAGCTATCTCCATTTTTTACTGTATATGTTGTAGTATTATTGCCACTTGGTATTACAAGTGTTTGCCCTACTTGTAAGTTATCATTTGTTAAATTATTTGCTGATTTTAAAGCATTGATTGTTGTTCCAAATTTATTTGCAATTTTCCACAAACTATCCCCATTTTGCACAGTATAAGTATTTCCTGTTGAGGGTTTTTCTGGAGTACTAGTAGTATTTGGAATTGTCAATACCTGCCCAATTCTTAAAACATCACTGGTAAGATTATTTGCGGCTCTAATTGCAGCTGGTGTTGTTCCAAATTGATTTGCTATCTTCCACAAACTATCCCCACTTTTTACTGTATAAGTGTTGCTTCCTCCTCCTAACCCATATGTTTCTACAATTCCATCAATTACTGCATCTACATATTTTTTATAGTTTTGATTGACCCGATTAATATCATTCGCATTATCAATAAATCCATATTCTACAATTACTGGAGTTGTATTAACTGTATCTCTTAACATAAAATAATAATCTTTTGAAGGATTGCTTGGTAATCTTCTCTGATAATATTTTCTTGTAATTTGCCCTGCGTCTCCAATATTTTCTAAAATATTTTTAGCTAGTGTATCGTTATTACGTAGTGCATAAATTACTTCTGCACCCTCTGCTCCTGTTTGTTCACTTCCTGCCGCATTAATATGATTAGAAATTACCAAAACATCAGGAGTATTCCCATATGCATTTTTAACTCTCGTTACTCTTTCACTTGGCGACAAAGTTTCGTCTGCTGCTCTTGTTAAAGTAACTGGAATTCCCAATTTTTTTAATTCATCATACATATATTGAGAAATTTCTAAATTTAAATCCTTCTCTTGAAACCCATTACCAACTGCTCCTGGATCACTTCCTCCATGTCCTGGATCTATTACAATGCCTTTAATGTTTGCTCTATCATTCATAAATTCACCTCTAAAATAGTATATGATATTCGCCTAAAAAGGGTGTTAGTAAAAAACTCATAAATAATTTGATTTATAAAAAATACGTTGAAACTGACTTATTGCGTCAGTTTATATTTAAATATCAAAATATGATGATTTATTTTTTTAGCTTTAATTTGATTACTAATTTGTTTTCCATAAATTTCACCAAATACAGTTCTTACTTCTTCTAAATCTGAAAAATGAAAGTTCGTTTCTAATTTCTGAATAATTTGGAACCCTTGTTTGATCAACCAATTGTTATACTCCTCAGTTCTTTGGATATGTCCTCTCAACTTTTCAAATTCTCCATCACTATCATTTTCAATCAAATAAATAGTTCCATTTGGCTTTAAAACTCTTTTTAATTCATCAATTACATTCTTTCTTTTCATTTCATCAGTGATTGTCCCAAGCACCCAAGAAGATATAACAACATCAAAAGAAGCATCTAAAAAATTTAATTTTTCTAAATCACCTACTTGTAAAATAGAATTCTTTTTATTTATTTTTTTCTGAGCTTCTTTTATCTGTTCTTCTGATAAATCTATTCCTACATATTCATCTACTAATCTTTCTAACAATGGTAGAAATTTACCACTTCCACAACCAGCATCCAATATTTTCCTACCCTTAATATGTTTCTTGAAAAATAAATCTAACTTTTTAGAATAATCTTCTGCTCTACTAAATATTTCATAAAATCTTTGCTTTTCATAATAAGCTTTTGATTGACTATTTAGTCCATTCTTTTCCATATACATTCTCTCTTTCTACAGTTTCAGGAAACATCAAATCAACAATATAACTTGCAACAGTTCTACTAACCCCTATCGCTGGTCTATGATGCATTTGTAAGCCTGGAACAGTGTTTACTTCAATTACTCGGTAACTATCTTCTGTTTGTACTAAAGAAATATCTTTCGTCATAAAATCGATTCCAACATAAGGAAGTCCTGGAAAAGACTCCAAGACTCTCTTTCCAATTTCAATAACACTTCTATCTACTTCATCTGTTTTATCTAAGCAAACACCTCCCATAGCAACATTAGAATTTCTTCTGACATAAACCTTTTTTCCTAAAGCTGGAATAAAATTTCTCGATATTCCAACCTCTTCTAAATATCGATTCATTTCATGATCAATTAAAATTTCACATAATGCATTTGTTCTAGGATGCATTCTTCTATCATTTTCTATTTCAATCAATTGTCCAATATTATGTATTCCATCCCCTATTACATAAGCAGGATCCCTATGTAATACTGCATATTTAAACGCTTTTGTTAAAAATACTCGATATTCTTTTGCATCAAAGAATTCTTCAATTAAAATAGGAGCTTCACTTCCATACCTTTCTTCTAAAAAACACAATGTAGATTCTATTTCTTCTATTTTTTTTAAATTCAAATAAACATCATAGCCATGAGAACCATGTACTGGTTTTAAAACAACAGGCCCATCTAAAAGTTCAAATGCTTTTATAATAGAAACTTTCTCTTTTGCTTTAAATATCTCTCCTAAGGGAACAGATATTCCATTTTGAGAAAGTATTCTTTTCGCGATTCCTTTATTTCCAGCTAATACTGAAACATGATAAGGGGTAATCGAAGAATCTCTATCATAAATTAATTCTTGATGCTCTTTAAAAGTTGCTTTTATAAGTTCTAATTTTTCATCAATAACTTCTACATAAATTCCTCTTCTTAATAATTCATAAATCAGTATTTTTTGATTGGTGTGCAAATTCTTAAAAACATTTTCCATAAACTACCATCTAGACTCTCCACGAGATTCTCCAGAACTGTAACCCCAACTATAATGACTAGAACTTCTACTTTCTCCGCCATAATAAGAACTGGATTTTTTACAAACAGGTGTAGATACTTCCATTTTCTTTGTTTTTATTAATTGCTTCGCTCTTTCTAGTGCCTTTTCAATTTCATCATTTTCTGCCCTAACTTCTTCCGCTTCTTGTTTTTCCTTTTCTTCTTTTGCTATCTCATCTGCCTCTTTTCTAAGTTCACGAAGTGCTTCTAGCATTTTTGTTCTTCTAGTGACTTCTGCTTTCATATATGCGTTTTGCTTATTTGAATTTTCTGGCATTTTTTCGATTGCTTCAATCAATTGATCAATATCTTCTATATTGTTAAATTTCATACCTGTAAAATCTAATTTCATTTTCTCACCTTCCTATATATAAAATTCTATCTTGCTTATTTTCTCCAACTACACTTGGAAAACTTAACTCTCTGACATTTAAAAATATTTTTTTCACTTCTTTGATATTATCTACAATACTTCTTTCATTTCCTATGTCATATTGATAAATAAAATATAACTTTCCATTTCTATTTAATTTTCTTGTTAACGGTGCTACAATTTTTTCTCTATAATTTTCCAATAAATTATTAGAAAACATTAAATTTAAATAATCTGATATGTTAGAAAGAAATATCAAATCATAGTTCTCTTTACATTTGTCCTTTAAATTCAATAAAGAACTTTCGATAAAAGTCACTTTTGACAAATTAATGCTTCCCTTCAATTTTGTAAAATTTTCTTCTTTTAAATAAGGATTGCTCATTAATTTTTTCTCATTGGTATCATATAAATTATGAAACAAAGAACTATCTCGAAGTTTTCTTCCATCATATTCTACACCTCTATAAATAGCTTCCCAAAAAGTCAAAATTTCACTTTCTAATTCTTTTTTCATTTTTTGAAACAATTTATAATTCATTGCACTTAAGTTATTTTCTAACAAAAAATAGTCTAAAAATTCAGTATAAGATAAAGTTTTAACAGCCGCTATTTTTAATTTTAAAAAATAATAAGTGAGTATATTAATATCAAAAGTATCTATTTCATTACTCCCCAATAATATAGCATTTAAAACATGGTCTCCAGAACCGCAAACGGTTAATACTTTCTTTTTTAAAAATGAAGTTTGTAAATAATAACCACCTATATTTTCTGTTGTAAATGCATAAAGTTTGGAATATCTTCCATATTTTTCTTTTAAGGGTTTTCCATGCATTAAACCAAGTGCCATTTTAATTCTTATGTCTTCCAACACAATCACCACATTTCTGCTTTTCCATAAACTTTTTCCAAGTTTCTTCCTGAAATAACTGATTTAAATTTTTTTCTTTTAAAGCTCCTTTTGTCAAATAAGTAGAGGATAAAGTTACTAACCAACTACATGGAGCAATATTTCCTTTATGATTCATATATAAAAATTGTCTCCCAGCGGGACAAGTCTCAATATGCTCATCTATTTTTGAACTCCAATTATAATTGATTTTTAGTTTGTTTTTATATTCTCTTTGATACTTTAATATTTCTTCTTCTATTTCATTTAAAGATCTTGTGATTACATAAGAATGATCTCCCTTCATTCTTCCAACCGGTTCCATAACGAAAAAAATAATCTCTGACACTTTTAATTCTAAAGCCTGCTTTATCATTTCTAAAATTCGGTTTTGATTTTCTTTATATAACACCGTTCCAATTCGTATATATTGATGACTTTCTTTTAAATTTTTGATTCCTGTAATGGTTCTTTCATAAGTATTAGTTCCTCTTACTTTTTCATGCGCTTCTTTATCTCCATCTAAACTCACATGAATCATTTCTAATTTTAGTTTTCTTAATTTTCTTGCTTGTTTTAATGTAATCATAGAAGCATTTGTTGAAACATCCACTTTCATTCCTTTTTTTATTGCATATTCTATAATTTCTACTAAATCATCTCTAAGAAAAGGTTCTCCCCCTGTTATTTTCAAATATTTGAAATTATGATTCCATAAATCATCTATTGTCTTTATGCATTCCCAAAAAGATAATTCTTCTTTTATATTTCCTTTTCCAGAACTAAAAATGCAATATTTACAAGCATAGTTACATCTATTTGTTATCTCCCATAATACTCTTCCTCCATCTTGTGGAATACGAAACATACATTGCACTACGATTCACCTTCTTTCTCATTTTGAATCACCAAATATTGAAATTTCGGATTTTTACGTTGATATTTTTTAATTTCTTCTTCTAAATTTAACCCCTCTTGTAAAGACATTCGATACTTGATTTCATCTATACTTAAATCAACATCACAGACTCTTTTTAATCTAGTTTGATAACTTGCTTCTATCAATATTAAAATATCTAAAAAGGATAATAATTGATCTTGTATTAAAAGAGCCCATTCTACAATAATGTAGTCATATGAAAGCTTTTCTATCTTCTGAAATAGAAATTCATATAATATTTTTTTATACTGATGCATCGCTTCTTCATTTTGATAGATAATCTTGTTTAATTCCTTTCCATTCCATTTTCTTTTTAGTTCCAATACACTTTCTAATCGTTTTCGATATTTAAAATTCGTTTTTAAAAGATCTCTTCTAAAGGTATCCACTTCTAAGAAATAGCAATTTTTCAAATTTTTACAAATCTTTTTTCCTATATATGTTTTTCCTGCACCCATATAGCCAGTTATTCCAATTATTTTACTCATACCAACACATCCCATACTTCATTGGTACCATAGATACAAATTTCTGATTTTTACTAAGATGATTATAAATGTTCCATTCCTGCTCTTTTGTTATTACAAGATAACCTAATTGTTCTAATTCTTGAAGAAATAGTAAAATGTCTTTTGTATAGGATACTTCACTTTCACTTTTTGGACTATGAATATAAGAACTCACAATTTTGTTTGGATTTTCATGGGCCACTGGAGTTCCAGGTCGATACGCTAAATAATGAAGACGAATTTCATGAGGACTTAGTTTTAAAATCAAATCTTTTGTTTGATTAAAATCTTCTATTGTTGTTCCTGGATAATCTAAAATAAAACTTGTTCTGACCCGATACCCTATTTCTTTTACTTCCTTGATTACTTGTTTTATATAAGAAATGTCCATTGATTTTCCCATTTTCTTTAATATTTTCTCACTACCTGATTCAAGACCAAAATGTACCCAACGAAATCCTACTTCATACATAAATTCAAATAAATTTTTATCATAATGTGCAATACTAGATAGGCAGCCTAATAAAACTTTTAAATTACGCTTTTTTATTTCTTTACAAATATTGACCATCCGCTCTTTAGAAATCGTCATATTGTCATCTAAAAAAATAATTTTAGTTTTATGATATTTTTTAATCAACAATTCCATTTCATCTACCACATCTTTTGCTTTTCTACTTTGAAATTGGTGAAAAAAGTAAGGCGTACTACAGTATTTGCACTTTCCATCACACCCTCTGGAGGTAATCATGGTGGCAGCATCCATATAATATTTAAAATTAAGAAATGAATAATCTGGCATTGGTAAACTTTCATAATCCCCATTTGTAAATTTTCTTTCTGTAATAAAAGCATTCCCATTTTGATTCAGTATTAAATTAGGGATTTTCTTTAATTCATCTTCCTGATTAACATTCTGAAGTACAGGAAGAATCACTTCATCATAAATTCCTCTTATTACAACCTTTACACCCGCTTGAATAAAACGATCCGGAAAATAAGTAGACGTTTTCCCTATCACGATGATTCTTTTTTCTTTATATTTTCTAATCATATCTAAAAGATATTCAGTTGCTTCTCCTGTATGAAGGGGAATTTGATAATCAATAAGAATCACAATAACATCAGTTTTTATAAGTATATCTTTTGGTATTTCTTTTAATCTTAATGCATCCATATCTAGAAATTCTGTCTTAAAATTTGTTTTTATTAAAGTTGCAAGTCCTAATACATCTAGAGGTGGCGCTAATAAAGAAGTGTTCGTAAATGGAACATTTGGCGGATTTAATACTAAAATATTCATACTTATTCCCTCTTTCTAATTTCATTTTATTCCAAAAGAAAATATAAGTAAAATATTTAAATGTTATTTAAATTATAAGCATTAGTTATATTTGGCTTTTATTACCATCTTATTATAGAATTAAAAAAGGAGGAAATTTATGAAAATCTATATTGCACATTCAAAAAAAATTCCTTATCAAAAGGAATTATACGAACCAATTATTAATAGTTCTTTTTATCATAACCATACTTTTATTTTTCCACATATAAAAAGCAGAGAAAAGTGAAAATACACGTGAATTTTATAAATCCTTAGATTTAATTTTTGCTGAAGTTTCACTTGCAGGAACAGGCCTTGGAATTGAACTCGGCTGGGCATTTGATGATAATATTCCAATTTTTTGCTTTTATAAAAAGGGAAGTAAGATTGCAAATTCTTTACAATGTATTACTTCCAATTTTTTTGAATATGAAAATGAAGACGAAATGATACAATATATAGAAAATATATTACATAATTTAAAGTAACAAGATATATCTTTTTTAATAGATACTCTTGTAAAATGTACTTATATAATATATAATGAATATGGATACTATTCTGATAGTTAAGTGTTTTACTCTATTCTTCATCAATAAATGATAGAAAAGAGGTGATTTCTATGTTTGAAAAAAATGTAGAAAGGATTAATTCTAATGGAATTAGTAGTTGCTTTGGCAATTATTGTATTTTATACAGTCTTAGTACTTAGAAATAAGGACTAATCTTAAATGAAAACACCGAATCAACATGAAACGGTGTTTTCTCTTCACAAAAATTTAGAGCATACACCTAACAAACCAAATCAGAGTGTATCTCATTTTTATTATATGATGAAAATTCATCTATATACATTCTACTATAGTATATTTTTTTTGTCAAATTTTTATATTTAAAATTGATAGGAAGCAAGTATTTCTCCTTCTTCATCATATATATTAGCATTTCCATCTTCCATATATAAAACTTGAAAATCTGGATTATCAAGTGTATATCCTGCCTCTTCTGCCCAATCAAATTCATTTATTACTGCTTTTTTGGCATTCAAATTTTCACTATCATCTATTAATTTACAATTAATCCTAATCCAATTTGTTTCATCATAAGCAACAATACAAACCTTATTATTCTTCATAATTTGTTTTGATACATTTTTTTGCTTATTTGTAATAATATAAATTTTATTATCAAACATAATTGGGTCTCCAAATGGCCTACAGCTAGGTTTATCTCCATCGATAGTTGCTACATAATTCACTTGGGTATTTTCTTTTAAAAATTTAAATGTCTCATTCATTTTTATTTCTCCTTTATTTACGAAGTACTTTTAATTTTTCTTTTAAATCTAGAGTTGCTAAATATCGAGCACTCACTTCATTTTTTTCTTCAGGCGATAATTCTGCCAATGTTTTTCCGCTTTCTAATTCGAAGATATCATCAAAACCAAATCCGTCTTGTCCTCTTGATTCTTGTGCTATTTTACCAACTAATTCCCCTACTCCTACAACTTCTACTTCACCATCATAATAAACAAGGTAACACATTACTCGAGCAGTTCTATCTGCATTTTCTTTATTTAATCTATCTAAAATAGCTTGATTTCGTTCTTCTCTTGTTGATCCTTCTCCTAAAAATCGAGCAGTATATACTCCAGGCCATCCCTCAAAAGCATCTACGCAAAGTCCACTATCATCAGCTATTGTTGGAATCTTAGATATTTCATAGATTTCTTTTGCTTTTTTTGAAGCATTTCCATAAAAGCTATCTTGATCTTCTTCTACTTCATGTGTAATCCCTGCCTCTTTTAAAGAAATGATTTCAAAATCTTCCAATATTTTTTTAATTTCTCTTAATTTTCCTATATTGTTGGTTGCTAATATCATATAAATCGTCCTTTCTAGTAGTGAGTATACAGGATTTCATAAACACTTGTCAATAAGACTTTCTAATAATTTTAAAGAATAATGAAACTACATTTGATCTTTCATCATACTAATAATTTCGTCAAACACCTTTTGACGATTTTTTCCAGTATCGTAATATAAAAATCCATATTTTTTACATTCTTCTTTTAAATAATAACTAAACTGAATGTTGGCTTCAATTAACTCTTTTTGTTCTAATAAGCATTTTGACCAATAATGATTTTTATCATATAATTTCAAATTTTCCATTTCTTCTTCTAATGTAACATCTGTATATCCTAGAAAAATAATCATGCAATCATCCGACTTTAATAGCAATGCATCTTTTGGAAATAAATGACAAGTATCAATCAAATAATATTCTTCTTGATAAATTGAATCTGTTTTATAATCAGCTAACATTTGCTTTATTAATTTCGCTATTCTAGGACTTACTTCTTCCCATTTATGACCATCTTCTTCTACAAAATTTCCATAAATTCCTCGTTTAATAGAATCCAATTTATAATGTGTATATCCTAGTTTTGATAATTCTAAAGATAACATTGTTTTTCCAGATCGACTAGTACCCGCTAAAATAATATGTTTCACTAATTCTGATACTCCAATAAAATATCTTCATTATCTACCCAACTACCATTCAAATTTCCATTTGGATGAAAGACCATTTCATATACAACATCTGGATTTTTTTCTTTCTCCTGATATAGTATTTTTAAATCAGCCGATTCTGAACAAACAACAACGTTGTGATAATTATAGATTTCAACATAATAGTAATAACCTAAAATGTTTTTATATCTTTGAAATCGATTATCTTGATCTACTTGTTTCCAAACTTCATTTAGATCGACTTTATTTTCTTTACAATAATTCATCTTCTCAGCATTGCACATATTTTGTTCATCATAATCCATTAATTGTCTAAAAATAACATTATCAACCCCTAATTTTTCATAATATTCAATATAATTAGCCATATCATCAATAGTAGAAATTCCTGACTTTAATAATAAGCAACTAAGTCTAGGACGCAAATTATGAGAAAGTGCATATGGTACAATCTCTTTTAAATCCTCATTGCTACAATATCCTTTTTTATAGCACATGATTTTTTTATTAATTGTTTCATCATAATGAGTTTTTGAAATGTTTAAATGATCAAAATGATTCTCTATCAAGTGATCTAATATGGTAATGCCATCCATTTTATCTAATAAGCCACTTCCATTTGTTGTAATTGTTCTCTTTCTCATACGATGTTTCTCAATCAACTTTAAAATACCCACTAACCTTTTGCTTTTTGTAGGTTCTCCTCCCGTAATAGAAACACTCAAATTTAAAGGTTCCAAAATTGTTAACACTTCATCTAAACGTTTTAAATAAGTTTCATCATCCATAATCTTTTTCTTTTGATAAATTTGGTTTTTATTTTCATAACGTAATTGCGCAACACAAAACTTACAATCAGCATTACAATAATCATCCACGAAAATGCTTAAATTGCAATTATTATAAACTTGCTTTTTTCTTCCATTGAAATTAAAGGTTGTTTGTTCCTTTGAATAAATATCAAAGTTTTTTTGCCTCTCCAATCTTAATTTTCTAAATTCATTCATCTTCTGCTTCCTCCTTTATTTCCTTTGTTCCATCACAATATGTGATACTTATTTTTCCTTTTTCATTTAACGATAATTCCCTTACAATTCTCTTTTGTAATAAGTTATCTTCATAGCATTTTATTAGTAAGTCATTGTAATAAAAAATAGTAACATGATAGAACAAGCCTTCCAAAATTCTTACAAACTTAAATTTGGAATTTTTTGACATTTGTTCTGTCATTTCTTTTACTTTTAAACTTTCACTTGTTTCATCTCTAAAAATAATGGTTGAATAACCTTTATCTTCATAGTCCACTTGAATTTGTAAAAGATCGTCTAAATTAAATATTGTATTCATTGATTTCTTTAATCTAATCGTAATACCATGAACTTCACAAAATATTTTTATCTTATCAAAATCTCTATCTACTAAGTTATCTACTGAAATTTCTAGATTATGAATAACGCCATAATTATAAATATGTTCTAATATAGGTTTGCCTTTTATTTCATTTAATAACATTTTTCCAGTTGTTAAAAAGCTTCGTATCATAAAATGATATTTTTGAAGCAATTCTAAAACTGGGAAAATGGAAGAAGTTAAGTTTGGCGCTACTATGATAATAGCTGGTTTTAATTCTTTTAATTCTAACAAAACGCTTTCTAATTTATCTAAATAATCTTTTTCTAATTTTTCTCTTATATATAAAGTTAAAGGAAAATTACTATAAAACTGATATAGGTTTCCAAATAAATCAGATTCTTTAATATGATAAACTTCTACATTATGTGTTTCTTTTCTTTCTTCTAATGAAGGAGAGAACTTAATCGTATTCATTTTATGCTAACTCCTTTTCATAATCACTGCGTGCCAACAAATCTTTGTCAAAACATTTTCCATCACAGCTATATAAAAACCAGTCATCAATATTCTGAACAATTATAGGAAGATCATATTCTGTTTCATTTTCATATTTTCCATATCTTTGTAAATAAAAGATATTAGAGATTTTATCTAATTTCATTTGAATCACTTTTTCTCGTAGCCACTCATCTTCTTTTCTTAATCGCACATTCAAATGAATTTGAAAACCATCAATAAATTCAGTTGCCAAATAATAATCTTGCGCTTTTTCTAAGCATTCTTTATCCATACGATAAAGCCAATAATTGATACTCATTTTAATTGTAATTGGAACACCATAATATTTATGAAAATCAACCAATCGTTTCAAATGTTCTGATAACAAAATGCCATTTGTTAAAATCAGAATTTTTTTACAACGTCCTGTTGATCTAGCATATTCCATAAATAAATATAAGTCAGGATGCATAAGTGGTTCTCCACCTTCTAATTGTAATTCAAAATCATCACTTTTATCATCTATAATATTTTGAAATTCCTTGATTGTCATAAATCTGTTTTTTGTTGAATCTGACCACATACAACAAAACTCACAATTAGCATTACACTTATTTGTAATATTGATATAATATCTTATCATAGTACCTCTCCTTTTGTTAAAAACATTATATATATAACACCACTTTTTGTCAATATGTTTTTAACAAATTATACATTTCAAAAGATGTGATTTTCCAACAAAAAAACTGTTGTATAATTTATCAACAGTAAAAAGGCTTAGTCGCCTTTATAAATATATATAAGTAGCCCCCAATATTAGAATAGAAATAGAAATGAAGTTAAATATCGAGGGCTGCTTCTAAACACATATATAAGATTGATAGATTCTTTAGAACATGTCTATCTTACTATGTGGTTAGACATTATTCATCTTCTATCATTTTGTTAATATATATGGATCTGTTTCAGTTCCTGTTCCTTCTACTATTTTTACGCCGGAGTCTAGATATACGACTGGGCGCACCCCATAGCTGTAGTTCGCGTTGGCGTACGCGACATACCCGCTCGTAAGCACATACCACACGTGAGACGTGTTGCGGCTACGAGGAGTGATTGACCACTGGTATTTCGAATATCCTATCCAGTTATTACTCATACATGCATTATTTGTGGCATTCATAT
>CANEDJ010000040.1:0-12930 GCA_947426265.1 uncultured Mycoplasmatota bacterium
AAAATCCCTTTTTCTTAAAATTGAAAATTTGTTCTTGACAAAGGGTACATTTTAATGAAAACAGCTTTATCTATGTTACAAGAAGGCTTAGATTTATCATTGATTAGAAAAGTGACAGGATTAACAGAAGCAGAAATATTAAAGTCTAAAGAAAAATATAATTGCTCAAATTAATAAAAAATAAAAACTATTTAAAATTAGAAACTAAAAATTTCTAGTTTTTTAGTCTATTTTTATTTTTCTTTCATATAGTGTAATGAACTGGAAGGGTGATATTATGAAAAAGATAATTCCATTTAAAAAAGAAATTATTTTTAAAACCAATTTAGCAGAAATTACAAGTATTTCATTAGAGCATTCATTAAAAAAGCAAGGTGAACATTTAATAGCAGGTTCATTTTCTTTAAATGGAGAGTATAAAATTACTGATGCAAGTACAAATACAGAGACATTTTCTTATGAACTGCCATTTGATATTCATATAGATGATCATTATTTATTAGATCACAGCACTGTTGATATAGATGATTTTTATTATGAAATTGTAAATGAAAATGTATTAGCTGTTAGTATTGATGTAAAAGTAGATAAGCTAGAAGAAAAACCATTGATGGAGGAAAAACCAGCAGTGGAAGAAAGACAGGAACCTGTTTTCGAACAAATTACACCGATCAAAGAGGAAACATTAGAAGAAATAAAAGAGAAGTTAGAAAAAGAAGAAAGAGAGGAAGCAGTTGTGAAAATAGAAGAAAAGGAAGAAAAAATAGAAACAACTAGAACATCTTTATTTGGAACCATGGATGAAAGTGAAACTTATATGACTTATCGCGTATATATTATTAGAGAAGGAGACTCTATTGAAAATATTTTAACTCGATATGAAATAACAAAAGAAGAGTTAGCATCTTATAATGATTTAAATGATGTAAAACTAGGAGATAAATTGATTATTCCAGCTATTTATCATGCAAAAAGTGAATAAAGTATTAAAAAAATATGCATTAAAACCCCATCGGTATCAAAAAGAAGGCCAAGTTACTTTTGTAGATACGGAGGAAGGACGCTATGCAATTAAACCAAAAAAATCAAGCGAAAATAATATTTATCGATATTTAGATACAAGAAGTTTTGGTTATTATCCAAAAGTTTTAAGTGAAGATGATGATGAATTTGAAATCACAGAATATGAGGAAGATTTTGATGTACCAAGTGAACAAAAGATTTTGGATTTGGTAGATTTGGTAAGTTTGCTCCATAATAAAACAACGCATTATAAAGAAGTTGATGAAGCTGATTATAAAAAAATATTTGAAGATATTTCTAATAATATAGAATATTTATATAGTGATTATAATGATCGTATGAATATTATTGAATCTCATATTTATATGAGTCCAAGTGAGTATTTGCTTGCTAGAAACATTTCTAAAATTTATGCAGCATTGGGGTATGCGAAAAAAGAACTAGATAATTGGTATCATCTAGTAAGTGAACTTAGAAAAGAAAGATTGGTTGTTATTCATAACAATTTAGATTTAACACATTTTATTCGTAATAAAAATTCTTACTTAACAAGTTGGAGAAAAGCAAGAATTGATATGCCTATCTTTGATTTATATAAATTATATTTACATCATTCTTTAGAATTTGATTTTTATGAGGTATTGAGAAGGTATGAAAAAAATTATCCATTAAAAGAAGAAGAGCGAAAATTACTTTTTATTTTAATTGCTCTTCCAGATAAATTAGAACTCACAGATTCAGAATATCAAAATTGCAATCTCATAGGAAATTTAGTAGACCGACTTTATAAAACAGAAGGTCTATTGTCACCATATTATATGAAACAAGAAAAAAACGGATAGTATCCAAAAGAAGAAAATAAGAAATAGGTTAAAACGAGTTACAATGAATAAAGTTAAAAGTAATTGATAAAAAAGAATAATGCAACAGATAAAATGTGCAATAAACCATTTTCCTCTTCCACACCACCAATTATTATTACGATTCATAGTATCACCTATTATATTGTATTCAAAATATGAAAAAAGGAAACTAAAACTTAAAAGTCTTAGTTTTTTATGTTATAATGAAAGAATAGAAGGTGTAGAAGATGAGAGAAAAGGGATTTACATTAATAGAACTCCTAGCAGTCATTGTTATACTTGCAGTAATTGCTTTAATTTCAGTACCAATTATTTTAAATATTGTGAAGAAAGCTCAAAAAGAAGCCTTTCAGGATAGTGTATATCATATTATGGAGGGCGCTAAATTGGATGCAGTCATAAACGAAAGAACGTTGCCTATTTCTTATGTAATTGATGATAATCAAGTAACTCCCAATGTCTCTTTTACTGGGAATATTAATGCATATGGGGAAATAGCGATTGATAAAAATGGGAAAACAAAAGTAGAAGTTGATAATGGAACTTGGTGTGCTAGAAAAGGATATTCAGATAATAAGTTAGTACTATCATCATCTCCTTGTACAGATAATCCAATTATTATTGGTGATTTAATTGTAGAAATAAAATGGGGAGAAGGTTTATTGGTTACTTCTTCTGCGATTTCTAAAAGTTCAAAAATCATTGGTTATGAATTCAAAATAAAAAAAGATAATCAATTGGTAGATTCTTATAGTTCGGAAGAAAAGGAACATTTATTTTCTTTTGAAAAACTTTCTAATCATCAACAATATCAGATAGAAGTAGTAGTAAAAGATAATCAAGATCATGAAAAAGATACTAATATTATCTATGATTTTTCTTATGAACCAATCATTACTAGATATGTTGTAGTAGAAGTATTTGAGCATTTAGATGGAAATGGAGCTGTAATTAATGAATTAGAATTCTTAGACGCTTCTGATAATAAGCTCCCTTATACAGTAGGTTCCGTTTATGATAGTACTACAAATGGTGTTCCCTTTTATTGGGACAATACTTTATATTGGCAAAAAGAACATTTGAATGATGGAAAATATTCCTATACATCAAATCCAGAAGGTGGGACAACAAGCACTTTATTTATATATAATTCTAATGAAACAGATAAATGGTCTAGATTTTTAGTTGATTTTGGTGAAGAAGTGGAACTTAAAACAATTCATTTATGGACTGGTGGTAATGATAGAAGACAACCTCAACAAATGAAAATGTATCGTTATTCATTAGAGCCAGATGCATCTTTTACTTCTACATACATTCAAAATAGGAATACTTCATTGCCATGTATCTATGATAGAACATTTACGTCTGTTTATAAAGAGCCAACATTGGATACAAATTATTTTATTTATCCAAAAGACACAAAAAAACCAATTATTCATGATATTTTAGTAACTAGAAATTATAATTTTTTAGAAATCAAAGCAGATGTTACAGATCCTTATTATTCTTCTGGAATGAAACAATATCGTTTTGCGCTTGTAAAAGACAATGGAAATTTGGCATATGAAACTGTCCCTTGGAGTGATATTCAATATACAAATATGATGGAATATGATTTATCTGATTTAGAAGAAGGAACTTATTATATTTATGTAGAAGCAATGGATAATGCATCTTTTACAGCTTATAAGACTTCAAAAGCTTACCATTTTCAGAAAAAGGAAATTAGTAATCGATATTTGATTATGGAAGTGTACGACCATTTTGCAAGTAATGGGACTGTAATTACAGAATTAGAATTTTATGATTCTTCTGGAAATCAGTTAAAGTATGATATTCCAAAAGTTTATGATTCAGCTACAAATAAAGTACCTTATTATTGGACAAGTACAGCTTGGCCTAAAACGAAATTATATGATGGAAAAAAGACCTATACATCGAATAGCCAAGGTTCCTCAACTAGCACAATATTTAATTACTCTTCAGTAGCAGGAGCAGGTAAATGGACAAGAGCTGTGATTGATTTTGGTTCTATAAAGAATTTGAACGATATTAAAATATGGCTAGGTGGACCAGAAGGGAGAACCCCAAAAGAAGTGAATTTCTTTGTTTCAGAAGAAGGAAATATTGATACTATTTATGACAATAATATTAAAGAACGTGATAACAAAGCTTTAATAAAAGTAGCAGATTTTACTATGTCTGGCGATGTGAGAACAGTTACTATGTTTGAACGTAATAATGTAAAAATGTATGCGTTTGAAGAAAAATAGTTTATGTAAAAATATTTGTTAAAAAAAATAGATTGTGATCATCTATTTTTTTTATTATAATATAAAAGAGGTGAAGAGGTATGCCAGAATTACCAGAAGTAGAAACTGTAAAGGAAACGTTAAAGAATAATATAATCGGAAAGATGATAGAAGAAGTTTACATTTATCATAATAATGTTATAGAATATCCAACAGTAGAAGAGTTTACTGAAAACATTAGGAATGAAAGTATAGTGAATCTTCATAGACGTGGGAAATGGCTTATGTTTGAACTTAATCATTATTATTTACTGAGTCATTTAAGAATGGAAGGAAAATATTATATTCGAGAAAATGAGGAACCGAAAATGTTACATGAACTTGTCAAATTCCACTTTTCAGATGGAACAAGTTTACGTTATCATGACACTAGAAAATTTGGGAAAATGCACTTAATAGAAAAGGGAAAAGAATTTGATAGAAAGCCACTAAATGAACTAGGATTAGAGCCTTGGGATGAAGCATTAACAGAAAAATATCTAAAAGAAAAATATAATGGGAAAAAACTTCCGATTAAGACAGCATTATTAGATCAAAGTATTATTACAGGAATTGGAAATATTTATGCAGATGAAATTTTATTTTTATCCTATATTCATCCATTAAAACCTTGTTCTAACTTAACCAAAAAAGAACGAGAAGCAATTATTATCAATACTAGAAAAGTATTGGAGCATGCCATTGAATTGGGAGGGACAACCATCCGAACTTTTGAATCAAGTGAGGGTGTACATGGTCTATTTCAAAATGAATTATATGTTCATGGTCAAAAAAAATGTCCTCATTGTGGTAATGAGATTGTGAAAATAAAAGTTGGTGGAAGAGGAACTTACTATTGTTTAAAATGTCAGAAAGGAAGGCAGAACCTAAAATAAATTTTATCATAAAATAATAAGGAAAAATTTTCCTACGAAACATACGAAAAACTATTGATTTATAATGAAAATCATAGTAAAATGTTATTCGTTCGCATAAAAAGGAAGTGTTAATTTATATGAAGAAAATAGAAAAGAGATTAAAGAAAACAAAAATAATTTGCAGTATTGGACCAGCAAGTAATGAAGTAGATGTCATGGAACAAATGGTATTATCTGGGATGAATGTAGCAAGAATTAATTTCTCTCATGCAACATTAGAAGAAAGAGAAAAAGCAACAAGTTCTGTTCGAGAAGTTCGAAAAAGAACAGGAATGAATGTGGCAATTTTTTGGGATACCAAAGGTCCTGAATTCCGTTCTGGAATGATGGAAAATGATGGAATTGAATTAGTAAATGGAAATGAAATTCGTATTGTAAAAGAAAATGTATTGGGAACAAGCGAAAGATTTTCTGTTAATCATCCAGATGCTTTAAATTCATTAAAGCCAAATGATGAGTTCTTACTAGAAAACGCAAAAATGAAACTTCAAGTGAAGAGTGTTGAAGAAGATGGCGTTACTTGTGAGATTATTAGTGGTGGAAAACTTGGAAATAGAAAAAGCCTAAGTGTTCCTGGGGTTACTTTAGATATTCCATATATCAGTGAAGCTGATAAAGAAGATATCAAATATGCTTGTGAACATGGTGGAGAATTTTTGGCTATCTCATTCGTATCTTCTAAAGAAAATGTCTTAGAAGTAAAGGAATTATTGAAACAATACGGTAGAGAAGATTTACAAATTATTTGTAAAATTGAAAATCAATTAGGTTTAGATAATTTAGAAGAAATTTTAGAAGTATCAGATGGAGTAATGGTAGCACGTGGAGATTTGGGTGCTGAAGTTCCAAGTGAACTATTGCCAATTATTCAAAAAAGGATGATACAAACTTGTCGTAGCATGGGAAAAATTTGTATTGTTGCAACAGAAATGCTAGAAACTATGATGGAAAATGCAAGACCAAAAAGAGCAGAAACAAGTGATATTGCAAATGCAGTATTAGATGGAACAGATGCAGTTATGCTTTCAGGAGAAACAACAATTGGAAAACATCCTATCGAGACTGTAGCAGCAATGGCTAAGATTTGTGAAACAACAGAACAATATGCAGAATTTGATTATATTTATGAACAAGAAAAAACAAAAGAAGTTACTGCAGCAATTGCAAGTGGAGTAGTAGAAGCAGCAAGCCGCTTAGAATCAAGATTGATTTGTGCTCCAACAATTACAGGCCATACAGCTCGTGTTATCAGTAATTTAAAACCAGATGCCTTTATTTTAGCGTTAGCACCAGACGAAAAAACAGGACGTAGATTAGCCCTTAACTGGGGAGTATATACAAGTGTATTACCAGTATTAGATTCTACGGATGAAGTTCTTTCAAGAAGTGTTGATGCTGCAAAAGAATTTATGGAATTAGAAAAAGGTGATGCAATTATTATTACTGGTGGTTTCCCAGCGAAACAGGCTCACCATACAAATTTACTTAGAGTAGAAGTAGTTGACTAATTACTTCTTTTTTTTTATAATGTTAATAGTAGAAAAGTGAGTGAGCGTATGAAAAAGAATGGCTTTACATTAGTAGAATTATTAGGTGTTGTTATTGTAATAGTAGGATTGTCGTTAATTGTTTTTCCATTAATTATAAATGGTTTTAAGAAAAATAAAAAGGAAATTAGTTCTGTAACAAAAACTTTAATAGAAGATGCAACTATAATCTATATGGATGAAAATCCTAATATGTATGAAAAAGTAGAGGGGAATGTTTATTGTGTATCTTTATCACAAGTGGTGAACTCTGGGAATTTAGCGAGTCCTTTAGAAGATCCATCGACAGGAAATGAAATTCCAATTTCTCATAAAGTGAAAGTGACAATTGAAAATAGACAATACGTACCAACTTATATAGCAGATAGTAATTGTACAGAATCAAGATCATAAATCTTGATTTTTTTCTTTTGTGAAAAAAATGTGTTATAATATGGGCAGAAGGTGACGTATGAAAAGAAGTCAAGTTTTAATTATATTATTTTTATTTCTAGTAATGTTTTTATTTAATATTAATAAATATGTTTCTAGCAGTGTTATATTTTATTTGATTGTAAATGGAATTTCTATTTTAACAGCATTTGGAATTATGTTTGGAAATAAAAAGATTGAATCTAAAATAGCTTGGGCGATATTGGTATTGTTTGTACCTATAGTAGGAGTTTTATTTTATATCATATTAGGAATTGAATATAATCGATTTAAAAAATTTGATCCTAAAGTAGATGTAGATAAGGTGATTTCTAGAGTTTTGCAAGAGGATATTGAAGATACAAAAAAGTTTGAGGAAAGGATAGGAGAATGGAATAAATTAGTTCGTTATATCCAAAATGTAGGTGATTTTCCACTTCATTTAAATACGAAATCTAAAGTATTAACCAATGGTCCAGAGAAGTTTGATTGTTTAAAAGAAGAGTTGAGGAGAGCCAAACAATTTATTCATTTAGAATATTTCATACTAAAAGAGGGCAATTTATTAAACGAAATTACGGAAATTTTAAAAGAAAAAGCTGCCGAGGGGGTTTCTATAAAACTTTTATATGATGATTTTGGTTGTGTTGATTTGTCACATCACTATCTTCAGGAATTACATAAAGCGGGAATTAAAACAGCTTGTTTTAATAAGATTGACTTTAGACTTTTTAGACCAAGCGTCAATTATCGAAATCATCGAAAAATTGTTGTTATTGATAATAAGGTCGCTTTTACAGGGGGCATCAATATTGGTGATGAATATGTTCACAAAGATTCATATTATGGTTTTTGGAGAGATACTCATATTATGGTTGAGGGAAATGCAGCAAGAGAATTAAATGCAATTTTCATTAAGGATTGGTATCATACAACAAGTGAGTTGCTATTAGATCCAGAATATACAGAATATCATCCTATTAAAAATAAACATAGTGCATATCAAATATTAGCAGATGGTCCTGATACCAAAATGGAGCTAATTAAAGATTGCTTTTTTAAGATGATCATGTTAGCTAAAAAAAGAATTTGGTTAACAACTCCTTATTTGATTCCTAACTCAGAATTAATCATGGCTCTTCGTGTAGCTGCAATGTCAGGAATTGACGTTCGCATATTGGTTCCAGGAAAGCATGATAAAGGGAAAAAAATGGTTTATCGTGCAACAGAAGCTTATTTTAGTGAATTATTAGAAGCTGGCGTAAAAATATATACATATAGTAATTTATTTATGCATAGTAAAGTTTTGATTATTGATGATGAAGTTGCTAGTATAGGAACTGTGAATTTTGATTATCGTAGTTTTGGATTACATTTTGAAGATACTGTTATCTTGTATGAAGATCCAAGTATAAAAAAATTAATAAAAGATTTTGAGGATGATTTACTAGTTAGCAAGTGTGTTATATTAGAAGAATGGAAAAAGAGAAGATATGGTCGAAAAATGATTGAATCATTGATGAGGATTTTCTCTCCACTTTTATAAATATATTGGAGAATATTGTATGATTAAGGTAAAGACAAAATATAATGAGGAAGTAAGTAACAGCTTTTTATAAATTCCAGTTTTATCATAATAAACAAAGAAAAAATATAACACTAGTAGCAATCTTTTGTATTGTTTGTGGGAGTATTAATTTTTTTCTTTATTTAAATGTAAAAAATGCTTTAGTGGTAAAAAAAGAAGAACATAGTTTAGAGATTGCTACGCTATTACAGAAAAATGTACAAAAAAAGTAATTCAAAAAAATTGAATTGCTCAGAGCGTTGACAAACTACCTATTTTGAAAAATTTAACTTTTTAATAAATTCAAAGTGGGTAAAAAGGTCTAAATAAGAGCAAATATTAGGCACCTAATCCCTAAATTTGTTCCTTTTTTATGCTTTGATGTGGGAAATATAAAAGGCTGTGACAAAGCCGATTTGAAAAATCGACTTTGTCAACAGCCTGAGTAATTCAAAAAAATTGAATTGCTTTTTTCTTGGTGAAAATTTTTCAATTATTAAAATTTATTTCCATTATATGAAAATTTTTTTATCCAATTCATGATGAAAAAATTATTTTTCTTTTTCTAAAATTTTATCAATAATACCATAATCTAGTGCTTCTTTAGCAGATAAAAAGTAATCTCTTTCTGTATCTTTTTCAACTGTTTCTAAATCTTTACCTGTATTTTTAGATAGAATATCATTTAATTTTTCTCTTAACTTTAAAATGCGTTCAGCAGCAATTTTAATTTCTGTTGCTTGTCCTTGAGCTCCGCCTAAAGGTTGATGGATCATTACTTCACTATTTGGTAAACAGTAACGTTTTCCTTTTGCACCACTAGAAAGTAAGAAAGCTGCCATACTTGCACTCATTCCAAGACAAATAGTAGAAACATCACTTTCAATAAAATTCATGGTATCATAAATGGCCATACCAGCTGTAACACTTCCTCCAGGAGAATTGATATAAATACTAATGTCGTTATGATTTAAGGAATCTAAATATAATAATTCTGCTACTACTGCATTAGCGCTATCATCATCGATTTCCCCACTAAGAACAATAATACGATCTTTTAATAATCTAGAATAAATGTCATAAACTCTTTCGCCATTACTACTTCTTTCTACTACAGTAGGTATTAATCCCATAAAATTCCTCCTCTTTAATATTGTAAACTTTAAAAACATAAAATATACAATAAAAGATGTGACAAAATATCTATTTTTTGGTAAAATGGAAATATAGAATAAGAGGGATAGGATGGAAAAAGTGATTAAGGTTAATTATCAAAATAAAGAGATCAAAGAATTTATTAATGAGACAACATTATTGGAAATTAGTGAAAGCTTTAAAAAATATTATAATTATCCAATATTGATTGCAAATGTAAATAATGATTTGGTTGAATTGAGTGAAAAAGTAACAGGAAAATGCAAGGTTGATTTTTATGATCGCAGTAGTCTAGTTGGAAGAGCTGTTTATGAAAGAAGTGCTTGTTTTATGTTGATTGTAGCAACAAGAAAAGTACTTGGAGAAACAGCAGAATTATATGTAGAACATTCTATGGATAATGGTATTTTCTGTAGAGTGAAGGGTGTCGAATTTGATAAGCCTGTTATGAGAAAAATTGAAGAAACAATGAGAGAACTATCAAAACAAGATCTTCATTTTTCCAAAGTCTCTGTTGCTCGGATTGATGCCATTAACTATTTCAAAAAGAAACATCAATTGGATAAAGTTAGAGTATTAAAATATATTAGTAATACTTATGTGAACTTATATCGTTTGGATGATGTTTATGACTATTTCTTTGGTGAAATGGCTTATAGTACTGGTCAAATTGATGAGTTTAAGTTAACATTCATTAAAGATAATGGCTTTATTTTGAGTTTGCCAACAATTGCGAATCCAGAATGTACATTAGACTATGTACACCATTCTATGGTTTTCAATAGCTTTTTAAAATATACAGAGTGGGGAAATACTGTTGGAATTAGTGATGCAGCAGATTTAAATGAAATCGTTTCAAAAGGAAATTATAATGAAGTAATACGTCTTTCTGAAGCATATTATGAAAGTCAACTTACTAGAATTGCTGATAAAATCTATGATGATAGAAAGAATATTAAAATGGTATTATTGGCTGGTCCATCTTCAAGCGGAAAAACAACAACTGCTAAAAAGTTATGCGTTTATTTACAAAGCAAGGGATTTAAAACACATACGATTTCAATTGATGATTATTTCTTATCGCGAGAAGATACTCCAAAAAATGAATTTGGAGAATATGATTTTGAATCGATTCGTGCAATTGATACCAATTTATTCAATAAACATTTAACAAAATTATTGGCAGGAGAAAAAGTTTTATTACCAGAATACAATTTTATCACTGGAAAAAAAGAATTCCATCGAAATTATTTACAGTTAGGAGAAAATGATATTATTGTAATAGAAGGATTACATGCTTTAAATGATGAGCTTACCATGGCAATTGATAGAAGAAATAAGTACAAAATATTCATTAGTCCACTTACACAACTAAATGTAGATCACCATAATAGAATTCATACTAGTGATACTAGAAAATTAAGAAGGATCATTCGTGATAACAAATATCGTGGCTATAGTGCATCAGCAACATTAAAAATGTGGAGGAACATTAGTGATGGAGAATTTAAGTGGATTTATCCATTCCAAGATGATACAGATTCTATTATCAATTCCGCACTTGTTTATGAATTAGGTGTTTTAAAGACTTATGCAGAACCATTATTATTTTCAGTTGAAGAAACTGATGATATGTATCCAGAAGCAATTCGTTTAATTAATTTCTTGCGAAACTTTTTACCTATTCCTAGTGATGAAGTACCAAAAGATTCTGTTCTTCGTGAATTTATAGGAGGAAGCGGATTTTAAAGAACATTATGGAAAAGGCAGTAAGAGAAGCGTTATCTTTATTATTAGAAGATTGGCTAGAAGAACCAAGAGGAAAAACATTTGAATTAGTAACTGAAGATGTAAATTCAACAAAAAGTATTTTTTGTACTTGTTTAGATGCACATGCGATTCAGTATAAATTATTAGAAGATAGACTCATTATTGGAAATAAGAAAATTTATTTTTATAAGAAAATAGTAGAGTATTAAGAGTGAAAGGAATGATAGAATGATTAAAGTAGCAATTAATGGATTTGGAAGAATAGGAAGATTAGTATTTCGATTGATGGAGGAAGATCCAACTTTTGAAGTTGTAGCAATTAATGATTTAACAGATGCAGAACAATTAGCGTATCTTTTAAAATATGATACCAATCATAGAAAATATAGAGAAAACGAAATCAGTTTTGAAGGAAATGATATCGTTGTTGGGGGAAGACATATTAAGGTATATGCAGAAATGGATCCAAATAATTTACCTTGGGGAGATTTAGGAATTGATGTTGTATATGAATGTACTGGAAAATTTACAGATAAAGAAAAAGCAATGGCTCATGTAAATGCTGGTGCGAAAAAAGTAATTATTTCAGCTCCAGCGAAAGGAGATTTAAAAACAGTTGTTTATAATGTAAATGCAAATGTTCTAGATGGCAGTGAAGAAGTGATTAGTGCTGCTAGTTGTACAACTAATTGTTTGGCGCCTGTACTAAATGTGTTAGATAAATATTTTGGAATTGAAAAAGGGTATATGACAACTGTTCATGCTTATACAAATGACCAAGCAATTTTAGATGTGGCCCATAAAAAAGGTATTAAAGCAAGACGTGGAAGAGCTGCAGCGGCAAATATGGTTCCAACTTCAACTGGTGCTGCATCTGCAGTAGGACTAGTTTTACCTCAGTTACAAGGAAGGTTGGATGGAAGTGCAATAAGAGTTCCAACTTCAACAGGTTCCATGATAGATTTAACACTAGAACTAAAACAAAATACAACAGTAGAAGCAATTAATCGTGCTTTTAAAGAAAATGCGAATGAAACTTTGGGATATACAGAGGATCCAATTGTATCAAGTGATATTATTGGTGATACTCATGGTGGAATGGTTGATGGACTACTAACAGATATATTAGAAGTTGATGGAAAGCAATTAGTAAAAGTAATTGCTTGGTATGATAATGAAATGAGCTATAGTGCTCAAATGGTTAGAACCGCAAAGGCTTTAATGAAATAAACAATAGACCTCGTTTTTATTAAAAAAGCGAGGTTTTTTATATGTAATAATCTAAAAAACTATACTTATAAGTATAGTTCAGACTGTTGACAAATAATTTTTTGTGAACAGTCTTTTAAAATTATAAATGTT
>CANEDJ010000041.1:0-12783 GCA_947426265.1 uncultured Mycoplasmatota bacterium
GGTAGAATTAAATTATGATTAAAATGGTGCGGTTGAAATTACAATAAAGAAAACTCGAAACACAAAAATTCGAGTTTAGTATCAATCTGGTGGAGATGAGGAGAATTGAACTCCTGTCCAAAATATTCTCACAGAAAAGTTCTACAAGTTTAGTTAGTTCAAATATGTCCTAATATTAGATAGGAACTAACAACCCTAATATTAGTAATCCTAATAAATTCGTCTTAGTTTTTAGGAGAAACTAAAATATATCCCACTCACTCGAGCCCTTTTAAATTCCCGTGGGAAAAGAATAAAAAAGAGCTGTATTTGCTTAAATCCTATTAAGCGAAAGTTGGAGCGAAAGCCCCACTAAATACATTGTTTGATTTTTTTCCGTTTAATTTACGTTTGTACGTAACGTGTACCTCCGACTTGCCCTTTAAAGCCTAAATATTCTGTCGAAACCTGGACATCCCCATGTACTAAATTATAGCATAATAAAGTAGAATATACAACTACTTATATTTCATAGCCTTATCAAGTTCTCGCTTCATATCACGCTCTTTCATTGCTTCTCTTTTATCGTACAATTTTTTACCTTTTCCTACTCCAAGCAATACCTTTGCATAATTTCCCTTTATATAAACTTTCAATGGGACTAGTGTAAACCCTTCCAAACGTACTTTATCATTTAATTTTAAAATTTCTTTTTTATGAAGCAATAACTTCCTAGATCTCGTTTCATTATGATTAAAGATATTCCCATGAACATATTCACTAATATGCATATTTACCAAAAAAACTTCTCCATTACGAACAATTGCATAACTATCTTTTAAGTTCGCTTTTCCTATTCTTAAAGACTTAATCTCTGTTCCAGTAAGTACAATTCCAGTTTCAATAGTTTCTATAATGTCATAATCAAATTTTGCTTTTCTATTTTGAATTTCTATCATAGTTTCACCTCTAATCTTTTTTTATCATATCACGTTCTCATTATTTTGTCTATGAAAAAGAATATCAAACTGATACTCTACTTCTTTCCCCATAACCACTTGTATAATCTGATGTCCTTGGTTGATATCCTAATCGTTCTCCAATAGAATTAAGTTCAATTTGAACTTGAGATAAAGCTGTCTGAATTGTTAATACTCTTGAATCTTTTCTAACAGCTTCTTTCAATGCTTTTTGATATTTCTCCAATTCCATCCTATTACGATTTTGTTTTTCTTTATACATTCCTATCATCATATTATATTTGGCATTTATTTGTGCTTCCTCTTGTTCAAGCTTCTGTTTCAACATTTCCCTCTTTCTTTGAGTAATAAACCGTTTACTAGCTTTAGAAACATAGCTTTGTTGAGCATTCACTAAATCTACATTCCGTTTTACCTCAAGCGATGCAATTTTTGAAGAAAGATTTCTAAAATCAATATTCAACTGAACTTCATTTGTTGGACCTTTTTTCATAAACTCAATCGTTGCATCTTGTTCTGCAGTTCTTAAATCTTTTTCTAATTTATCTCTTTTTGACTTCAATTTCCAATAATCTTGTTTTAACCTTTGATTTGTATCTGTTGTAAAACTTCCAGAAAAAGAATATCCACTTTTAAAAATGCTTTTCATTAATTCATCAAGTTGCTTCATTAATATTTGTTCCATAATTTTTTGAGCATCCGATTTTTCAACTGTTCTTTCCCCTTTTTCTTTATCCTCTGATTTATAATGGTTTTGAACATTATCTGAAGTAAAACCAGAAGCTTTAGAATATGAAGACTTATTATTAATAATGTTTGATGCTTCTCTTCGCTGCGCTAAATCTTTATCATAATCAGCACGCTTTCCTTTACTTAATTTTCCATATGCCTCATTATACTCTCTTACTAATTTTTCACATTTTTGCCTTTCTTCCTCTGTCAAATCTTTTAAAGATGTCGTATCACTATGAACATTTTTTATTAAAGTATGATATTGTCTTTTGATTTCTTCATCTGTCGCAGTTGGACTTACTCCTAATATTTCATACGCTGTCTTTTCCATTTACTTCCTCCTCTGTAATAATAAAATCTACAGTTTTTGCTTCTTTATTTGCAGCTAAAACGGTTACATTCACTGTATCTCCCAAACGGTACCCTCGTTTATCCTTTTCTCCATGAATAGAAAATGTCGCTTCATCAAAGAAATAAAGATCTCCTTTTATACTATCGACACGTACTAGACCTTCTACTAGATTTGGAAGCTCTACAAACATTCCAAAACTCATAACACTACTTACTATTCCAGTATATTTTTCTCCAATATGATCCATCATGTATTCAGCTTTCTTCATATCATCCACTTCACGTTCACATTCAATAGAAGTACGCTCCATTTCTGATGTATGTTCTCCTATAAAAGTTAATTTATTATCCCAATAATTGATGGTATCTCTATCCATTTTATTTTGAAACAAATAAAGTCGTAACAATCTATGAACTGTTGTATCAGGATAACGCCTAATCGGAGATGTAAAATGTGTATAATATTTACTAGCCAAACCGAAATGTCCAATATTGTTTTTATCATACACAGCTTTCTGCATGCTTCTAAGTAACATAGAAGACAAAATATGAAATTCTTTTTTATCCTTTAATTGTTCTAGAATATATTGCATAGTTTTAGGATGAATATCTTTTACTTTACCATGTATGGAATAACCTAAAATGCCAATAAAGTCTAAAAATTTTTGAATTTTCTCTTCACTTGGCTCTCCATGTATACGATACAAAAATGGAAGTTCCATAAAATAAATATGAGTTGCAACAGTCTCATTAGCTACAATCATAAAATCTTCTATCAATTTTTCTCCTGTTCCACGATTACGAAGTACCACATCGATTGCTTTGCCTGATTCATCTACAATAATTTTAGATTCATCTATTTCAAAATCAATATATCCTCTAGATTCTTTTTCTTTTCTTAAAATTTGTGCAAGTTCTTCCATTAACTTCAATTCTTCTACAAACTCTTCATAACCTTCTGGTATTTCGTTTTCTTCTAAGATTTTATTAACACATTTATAAGTCATTTGTTTTCTAGAACGAATTACACTTTCAAAAATCTCATAATCTAAAACTTTTCCTTTGGAATCAATTTCCATAACACAAGACATTGATAACCGATCTACATTAGGATTTAAAGAACAAATTCCATTTGAAAGCTTATGAGGAAGCATAGGAATAACACGATCAGCTAAATAAACACTAGTTCCTCTTTCATACGCTTCTTCATCCAAAGGAGTTCCAGCTTTCACATAATAACTAACATCTGCAATATGAACTCCTAATTCATAATTTCCATTTTCTAATTTTTTAATCGAAATTGCATCATCAATATCTTTTGTATCATCACCATCAATTGTAAAAATAGATTCTTCCCTTAAATCTCTTCTACCTACTATTTCTTCTGCTTTTACTGAATCTGGCAAGGCTTCTACTTGTTCCATTACTTCTTCTGGAAAAGTATCATGAATTCTGAGTTTTGCTACAATTGATAAAATATCTACTCCTGGATCATTTTTATGTCCTAGAATTTTAATGACTTCACCTTTATAATGATTGTCTTTTAATTTTCCAAGAACTTTTACTAAAACTTTATGTCCTGGCATCGCACTCATTGATTTGTCTTTATCAATTTCAATCTCTAACTTTACTTTTTCATCATCTAAATCAATATGACCTTTTCCATCTTTAAGATAAAATTCTCCTACCATCTCTTTGATTTCGCGATTGACAATTCGAACAATGCGTCCTTCTAAATCCATTCCTTTTTTACTTGTAATTTCTACAACTACTTTGTCCCCATGGATTGCATTATTCATATTACTAGGAGCAACAAAAACATCCTCGTTTCCTTCAATATCAACAAATCCAAATCCTTTTTTATTAGCAAGCAAAGTCCCCAATTTTAGATGACTATTATGAAACAATAAATAACTATCCTTTTTCGTGCGATAAATTTTTAAGTTATCTTCTAGTCTATTTAAACACTTTAACAATTCTTTTAATTCATCTACAGTTTTTAGTCCTAATGCATCATTTAATTCATACACTGTAAAAGCTCTATTATCTTGTTTTAAAATATCTAAAATTTGTTCTTCCATACCAATTCACCTCATAATTCTATTATAAATGAAATATTCATTCAAACTCAAGAAATTAACAATTTCCACATTACAAATTGTCACTTTATTGACTACTATTTTCGGAATAAAAAATAACTGCCAATGAAAAATAAAGTTTCAAACAAAAATGTTAAAAAGGCCAACATTAATACTTGTATTTTAGCAGAATCTCGTCTATCGCTCTCATACATTTTAGAAGCGATTCCAGAGACTGATTTCTGAAATGTTTTTGAAGCTCCTGGATAAGCAGAAGGAATATTATTATTTGAAGAAATCTCTTTTTTAGCTAATAATTCTCTTCTTAATTTTTTTAATTCTTGAAGCCATGCTTCTCTTCTTTTTGTATCATTCATATTTACACCCAAATTCTTTTTCATAATGATAGAAAAATAATTTCTTTCTTGTACTTTTTTCAAATCTGTAATAAATGGAAACCAAAATTGCTCCTAAACAAGCTACAATCATATCTTTCATAGTATCTGCTACTCCTGTTTCAATTACTTTTTGAGTATCCCCACCAGATATTTGATCCATAGTAAATTCAAAAAATTCCCAAAATGATGCTACCATCAAAGAAAATGCTATCATAAAAAAGATATTAAACGCAATTGATTGATGGTCATATTTTTGAAACCAAACTAGAACTGCTATTCCAAATAAAGCGGTTAAAATCCCAGAAACAAAATGGACAAAAGAATCAAACCAATAAATACTTGCATATAAGTTTACAATACTTCCTAAAAATTGAGCAAGAAATAAAAAGATAAGATAAACACATTCTACACGTTCTGGAATTTGTACTTTAAAAATAGAACGTACTACCTTTGGAATCCAGACTGTTAAATAAAGAGATAGTGTCACTAAAATTCTCCCATGATGTCCAGACAATATCATCTGTAATAAAAAGCCAGAATTAAGCAACAATATCAAACTAATAACTAACTGATTCCATTTCTTCATCTTCATCATATTCAATTTTCTCCATTTCTGCTTTGCTAATTGAATCAAACTTTGTTGTAATTTTATTTGTTGTTGTGTGAATATCTTTTACATCACGACTAACACTCTCAATACTTCTAGATAATTTGTCCCAACGTTCTTTATAACGTTTAAATTCAACTCCTAATATTTGTAATTCTTTCTGAATTTCCCTAGCATACTTATCACGATCCATATTTTTCATAATAATTTCTATTGTTGTTAGCGTGCTAATCAAAGTAGTAGGAGAAGTAATCCACACTCTTCTTTGATAAGCATAATCAATAATATCCTGATGATAAGCATTAATTTCTGCAAATATTGCTTCTGCTGGTAAAAATAAAATTGCTTGATCAGAGGTAACACCTGGAATGATATATTTATCTGCTATTGCATCTATATGCTTTTTCATATCCGCTTTAAACAGCTTTTCCGCATTTCCTCTTACTATCTCACTATTATTTTTATTTACCATCGCTTGATAATTTTCTAGTGGGAATTTAGAATCAATTGCAATATTTCCTAATGGTTCAGGAGCAAATAACATGCAATCAGCAATTGTACCATTTTCTAATTTATATTGTAACTCATAAATCCTTGTATTATTCTCTCCAAACACACTAACTAAAATATGTTTTAAGTTAACTTCTCCAAAAATACCTCTCGTTTTCTTATCTGTCAAAACACTTTGTAAAGAAACAATATCATTTGATAACAAATCTATTTTTTTCTGAGCCTCATCTATTTTTGAAAGACGCTCTAATACATTGACAAATGTTTTATTTGTTTTTTCGAAGTTTTCATCCAAACGTTCATTGACTTTTTCATTAATCAAAAAAAGACGATTTTCTAATTTACCATTTAATTCATTAAAATCTTTATTTAAATCTTGTGTCAGATTTTTATTAAATTCACTTAATTCTTTTACAACAGTAGTTTCCATTTTGCCTAATCGCTCTGTAATATTAGATTCATTAATATTTTTTGTAAGAGAAATAATTGACACAATTAAAATTATAACTAATAAAGCAATTATAACATATTCCATATTCTCACCTACTATTTATATTATATCATATAGAATAAAGGAATTCCTAATATTCAATACTGATTATTTGACAAAATGTAAAGAAAAAAGACAGCTTAAGCTGCTTTTCCATCAAAACCATATTTGCGGTTAAATTTTTCAACACGTCCTGTTTTTGCTGTTTGACCCTGTTTTCCAGTAAAGAATGGATGACATTTATCACAAACTTCTAAATGTAATTCTTCTTTATTTGATCTTACAGTAAATGTATTTCCACAAGCACATGTTACTTTAGTATCCATATATTCTGGATGAATTCCTTTTTTCATGTTTCTGCTCCTTCCGCCATGACACATTCATGTCATAGAAATATTACTGCTATAGTATAACAATATTTAAAGGAAAAATCAATAGATTAATCACGACTATTACCAAATAATTGAAGTAATCGTAAAAATAGGTTAATAAAGTCTAAATATAATTCTAAAGCTCCTATTATAGCAACTTTATGCTCATTTTCCATTGTAATTGCTAACATTTTAATTTTCTGCATATCATAAGCTGTATATCCTACAAAGACTAAAACGCCTATAATACATAAAACCAAATCTAAAGTGTCATTTCCAAGGAAAATATTAATTACTGAAACAAGAATAATTCCAAGTAAAGCCATCAATAAATAAGTCCCAAATTTCGTTAAATCCATCTTTGTAAAATAGCCAATACATGCGAATACAGCGAATAAAAGAGCTGTAATTGCAAATACCATCATAATAGAATCAAGTTCAAAAACTACAAAGATTGATGAAAAAGTAAGTCCTGTAAGTCCTGAATAAAGTAAAAATAAGACTGTAGCAGTTCCTTCTTTCATTTTATTTATTCTTGCACTAAGCCAAACAACTACAGCAATTTGAACAACAAAAATAAACCAATATAAATTTGTTTCAAAAATATTATATAGCATGTTTTCATTAGACATTACGAAAGCTCCAACCCCAAATGTCACAAGTAAACCTATAAACATCCACATAAATACTTTTGGAAATATTTTATTTCCTTCCATTTTATCACCTCTGAATTTATTATATCACGTTTCAAAATTTTTACAAATTAGTCATCAATTACTTGTTTATCTATGAATGGAATTAATTGCTCTACTATTTTTTCATTCCCTTTAGCTAAAAGTTCAGATCCATTAAAATCTTCATTTTTTAATTCTTTCAGTGAAACGTATGAGATATCATACTTTTTAGCAAGCGTTTCTAGTTTTTTATTTGCATATTCAATATAACGATCCATATCATTTGAAAAAGGATTCACATATCCTAAAATAAAAATATCTTCCTTGCAATATTCTTTTAAAACCACAAACAGATTTTCCATATCTATCATCATATCATCAATATAATTGAATAAATTATCTGGCTTCTCTGTTTTCATTTTATAAAATAATTCTTCATTACCAATAGAAAGTGTTACCAAATCAGCTTTTATTAAAGAGTTCTTAATAGTCTGATCTTTCTTATTAATAACAACCTTCTTATTATCTTTAATATCACGAATCAAATCAGTAATTCGCATATCGTCTATTACAAATTCATTATGATATTGCTCTAATAAATTTTTTTCTTCTAAATAATTTGCAATTTGTTTTGGATATTTTAAAGAAATAGAATCTCCAAGTGCTAAATAATAGATTTTTTTATCCATAGTCGCTAAATAAATAAGAAAAACGATTAGGAAAAGAACTGCAACTACAAATATTTTTTTTAGTTTCATAAAATCCCTCCAATGAAAAAAGTAGATTTCTCTACTTTCATTCTATTTCTTCTAATTCTATTTTAGCACCTACATTTTGTAATTTTTCTATAATCCCTTCATATCCTCTTAAAACATGTTCTACTTTTGTAATTACAGTTTCTCCTTCTGCACATAGAGCTGCTAAAATTAAAGACGCTCCTGCTCTTAAATCTGTTGCTTCTACTTCTTTTCCAATCAAAGCTGTTTTTCCGCTAATAAAAGCTACTTTCTCCGAAGCTGTAATGGATGCACCCATCTCATTCAAATAAGGAATGTGCATAAATCGATTTTCGAAAATATTTTCTTCCACCTTTGATAATCCTTGACATTGTGTTAAAAGAGTCATAAAAGGTTGTTGTAAATCAGTTGGAAATCCAGGATATACTGCAGTTTTAATAGAAACTGCCTTATAATTATTTCCCTTACTAATTGTAATATAATCCTTTCCAGCTTCTAAGATTACTCCTATTTCTTTCAGTTTTGAAAGCAAAGCTTCTAAATGATCTGGAATTGCATTTTCAATTTTTAAGTTTTCTCCACATAAAGCTCCAGCTATAAGATATGTTCCAGTTTCAATATAATCTGGTACAACTTCATGAAAGCATCCTGATAATTTTTCTACACCTTGTATTCTAATCTCACTGGTTCCTGCTCCTGTAATAGATGCACCCATTTGATTTAGAAATGTTGCAACATTAACAATATGTGGTTCCTTAGCTGCATTTCCAATAATTGTTATTCCTTTTGCAAAAACTGAAGCCAACATTAGATTGATTGTTGCTCCTACTGAAGCAATATCCAAATATATATTGGCTCCTTTTAATTCTTCTGCTTCTACAATATATTTATTTCCTTCTTCTGTTACCGTTGCACCCAAAGCTTCAAATCCTTTTAAATGCAAATTAATTGGTCGTTCTCCAATAGAACATCCACCTGGAAAATACATTTCTACTTTCTTATATTTTCCAAGTAAAGCCCCCATAAAATAATAAGAGGCTCTCAACTTTTTTGATATTTCTTCTGGAATCACTTTGTTTGTTACATTTGTGGAATCAATTTTCATACTTGTTCCATTTCGTTCTACTTTTGCCCCTAAATATTCTAATATTTCACTTAAAGCATCAATATCAGAAATATTTGGAACATTATCAATTTCTACAATTTCATCTGAAAGAAGAGAAGCTGGAACAAGTGCTACTGCACTATTTTTTGAACCACTAATAGTAATTGTACCTGATAATTTTTGTCCTCCAAGTACTCTTATTCTTTTCATATAAAACCTCCACTAATTACTATATTTATATGTATTTGTACTTATTTTGTTATGCTTTTCCAATACTTCCTAACAATTCTAGCTTCTTTTTTATAGCTTCCTTCATTACATTCTCTCCAGATTTTATTACTTTTCTTGGATCATATACTTGAACATCTTTAGCCAAAAATATTCTAACAGCATTGGTCCATGCAATTTGCAATTCAGTATTAATATTTAATTTACAAATTCCACAATGAATTGCCATTTTAATTTGCTCATCTGGAATTCCAGTTCCTCCATGAAGAACAAGCGGCAAATTAGTGATTTCACTAATTTGTTTCATCCTGTCAAAATTTAAGTTTGGCTCTCCTTTATATAAACCATGAACACTTCCTAATGCTGGAGCTAAAAAATCAATCCCCGTTTTAGACAAAATAACAGCATCCTCTACAGTTGCATATAATACCTCATTTGCTATGCCATCCTCTTCTCCACCAATAGCTCCAATCTCTGCTTCTACTGTAACATTTTTAGAATGAGCATAAGTAACAACTTCTTTTGTCATTGCTACATTTTCTTCCAACGAATATTTGGAACCATCTATCATAACAGAAGTAAATCCTGCATCTATTGCTTTTTTACAGGATGAGACTGAACTTCCATGATCTAAGTGTAATGCAACTGGTACTTTAATTTCCAATTCTTTTACAAGACTATATACAATAGAAGACACTACAGAATAGCCTCCCATATATTTAATAGCACCTTCACTAACCCCTAAAATAACAGGGCTTTGATTTTCTTCACAAGCTTCTAAAATAAACTTTGTCCATTCTAAATTATTGATATTAAAATGCGCTACTGCATAATTTTCTATTTTCGCTTTTGCTAGCATTTCCTTCATATTAACTAACATACCATCACCATATTCATTATATTATGAAATGGTTAAAAAGGCAAATAAAAAGAAAAAGTAATAATCTGCTTTCTTCTTTTTCTAATTTTCATCTTTCATTCATTGTCTATTTTTAGATAGAAATTCATAATTTCATTACAATACATATCACTCACTTCCAAAAAACAGTAACGTCATACAAAAAAATTGTTAGTTTATAACAATTTCATATTAAATAAACAAGCCCCAATATAACAAGCACTAATCCTCCAATAATAGTAGATATTTTCCCAAGCCTCTGATGGACTTTTTTTCCTAAATGCAATCCTAAGAAAGTAAATCCAAAGCTCGTTAAAGCAAATAAACCTGCACATAAGAAATGATGAGAAGTTAACAATCTTAAGCCAACTCCTACAGAGAAACTATCAATGCTAACCGCTAATCCAAAACACAACATTTCTAATATTGTCAGTTTTTTTATATCATCTTGTTCCTTTTTGCTCTCTATAAGCATTTGTATGCCAATAAAAGAAAGCACTATAAATACAATAATATCAGGATTTATCGGAAACCATTTCAAAATAATTGCTCCAATAAAGACTCCAAGTAATGGCATTATAAAATGATAAATTCCAACAATAATCGATAATATATCCATATCTTTTTCTTTAAGATCTAATGTTCCATATGCAAGGGATAAAGAAAAAGCATCCATACTAAGACTAACTCCAATTATAAAAATAATCCATATCGACATAGAGTTCCTCCTACATCAATATATTCCTTTGAAGCCCACTTATGATCTTAAATAAAACAAAGTGCTTTTTTATATTAACTCAATTATTAAAAATAAAGACTTCATTACTGATACCTCATTTTTCATTAGATTCCTAACTTTTTTTGACCAAATCTTTAAAGATTGGTATTTTTTTTAAAAATTGTTTTCCAAATACTGCATTGATTGTACCAGTTTTCCATGTTATGAAAAAGTATACAATACTTCCTATAATGCCATAAAGACAAACAATAAAAATAGAATATATTTTAGTGTTTCCTACTAAAGGTATCATATTTTCTAGTAATAATAATACAAATACCATCGCAATATTCGCAACTATACAATATCCTAAATGTTGAATTGTAACTTTATAGTTTACATTAAAATCTTTTTTCAATGTATATAAATTCATTATGATAGTAATTGTGTAACCAATAATTGTTGATGTAATAGCACCATAATATGCTGGAATGCCAACATAATTAAATAACAACATAAATGGAACATTCATAACAGCATTAAACAAAAGCCCTAAAATTAAGCTCGCATAAACCTTCTTTAAACGATCTAAAGATTGCATTGTAACATTAAAATTTAAAAACAAACTTGCAAAAATAGTTACAAAAATACTATAGGAAAATACTTTTGGACCAATATCACTTGCACCATAAAAGATATTCCAAACTGGAACAGATAATAAACTTAAACCAGTTGCCATTGGTATTGTACAATAAAAAATAATCTGTAACGTTTTATTAATTTTTCTTCTTACACCATCATAATTTCTTGATACATAATCCCTAGTCATATTTGGAAGTAAACTTACTACAATGCCATTTGCAATTGAAATAACAATTGTATTTAATTTAGATCCCCATGTTGTAAGTACGCTCATAACTGCTTCTGCTGTTGTTACATCCATGCCAACTTCATTAACAAGTGTTTTGACTACTGTAAACATATCTACTAAACTATATGACGATCCAACCACACTCATCAATATAAAAGGTAAAGTATAAGAAACTAATTTTTTTATGATTTGACTTGTAGTAATACTCTTTTCTTCCTCTGTCTCTACATAATCTTTTTGTTTTCTAATTCCAGAGCTTTTTATCTTCATATATAAATAAACCAGCGTTACCATTGCTCCTACAGTCGCACCAAATACAGCAATTCCTACTGCTTCTTTAACTGATTGATGTAAAATATAAATTGATACATAACTTCCCACTAAAATTACAGCAATTCGAATAATCTGTTCAATAACTTCACTAATAGAAGAAGGGGCAATATATCGATGCCCTTGCAAATAGCCTCTCATCACACTCAACATAGTCACAAAAAGAATTGCAGTTGAAGAAATACGAACCACATAAGTTATTTCTTCCCAAGTATGACCACCTGAAATATCTCCAATAATTAAATGAGATAAAAAGGGCGCAAAAATAAATAGCAACAAAAATGAAATAATAGACATAACAAAAACAATTTTATATGCGATTTTATATGCTCTTTCTTTTGTATGATGATATCCTAACGTATCATATTCACTAATCATTTTTGACATAGCAAGAGGTATCCCCACTGTTGAAAGAGTCAAAAAAAGTGTATATAAACTATAAGCATAGCCATATAATGCTCCTCCACGCTCTCCAATTATCGCATGAAATGGAATAACATATAAAACGCCTAGAACTTTACTTAAAATAATACAAATTGTTGCAATAAATGCACCTTTTAAAAATGATTCTTTTTTCATACCATCTTCCATTCTACCTTTTTATTATACCCTTTTTTTCCTTTTTTCTCAATATAACAATTATTATAAGAAAAAAATGTAGAATTTCTACATTTCAGACTGTTGACAAATATGTAGAACAGTCTTTTAATTTTATATGAAATGTAT
>CANEDJ010000042.1:0-11482 GCA_947426265.1 uncultured Mycoplasmatota bacterium
ATTTCATTATTTTGTATAGTTAGAACCACCTAAATGTTGTTCACCCATTTGAACTAATCTTTTAGTGATTTCTCCACCTACAGAACCGTTAGCTCTACTAGTGGCATCTGGACCCATAGTAACACCTAATTCGTTAGCAATTTCGTATTTCATTTGTTCGATTGCTTGTTTAGCTCCAGGTACTACTAATTTTTGAGTATTTGAACTATTTTTCATGGCTTTCACCTCCTGTACACTAATAGAATGTGTACAAAAGATTTTTTCATACATAAAAATAAATGGTAATTTTTGGTTATAATAAATCTTGATTTTTTTTATTTTCTAAATCTGTAATAACCTCTATATGATGAATACAATCATCAATTAAATTTTCATAGTCAAAACTTTTTTCATAGAGAATGGCTTTCTCTAATTCTGGATTAATTACAGGATGTTTCGGAAGAAAAATGGTACAACAATCTTCAAATGGTAAAATGCTAGTTTCGTAAGTTCCAATTTTTTTTGAAATTTCAATAATTTCTAATTTGTCTAAGCAAGCGACTGGACGAATTACAGGCATATTCGTTACATGATTAATCACTACCATACTAGTTAAAGTTTGACTGGCTACTTGACCAATACTTTCTCCATTCACAATAATTTTGCACTTTCGCATTTTCGCATATTTCTCAGCAATTCGATACATCATTCTTCTCATGATGGTTATAATATAGCTATCAGAAACATTTCTATAAATTTCTTCTTGAATTCTAGTAAAAGGAACAACATGAACCTTTATATTTCCAGAATACTCATTCATAATGGAAGCTAATTTTATCACTTTATTTTTTGCTTCTAAGCTAGTATGCGGAGGCGATTCAAAATATAGACACTCAATGTCAACTCCTCTTTTTAAAGCCATATAACCTGCAACTGGACTATCAATTCCACCACTTAACATGAGCAATCCTTTTCCTTGAATACCTACTGGATAACCACCACTTCCTTTGATTTCTTCTGTATATAAATAAGTTCCTTCTCTTCTAATTTCAATGGTTAATAATAGATCTGGATTATGAACGTCTACCTTACAATCAATATTTTTTAAAATATGTCCCCCAATTACATTATTGAATTCCATAGAAGGAATTGGAAAAGATTTATCTGCTCGTTTGGTTGCTACTTTAAATGTTTTAAATTCTTTTTGATTCAATAATTCTAAAGCCTTTGCTTTAATACTATCAACATTAGTTTCTGTAGGATAACAAATTACTATACTATGAATACCAAATATTTTAGTCAATTTATTTGTAACTTGCTCTAAATATAGTTCTTCCACTTCAATATACATTCGAACTCTATCTTTACTCATTTTAAAAGGAATTTCCTTTAATAATGATTCAATATTTTTAGCTAGCATATTAATAAATACTTTTCGGTTGGCTTTTTTCGTTGTTAATTCTCCATATTTTATTAATATTAAATGTTTCATTTCATAATGTCTCCTTTCTTTTGGACTATTCCTAGTTTGTTATAATACATTTCTAATACCTCGATTGGTGGCTTTTTTTCAGTTGGCGAAAGCTCTTTTCCATCTAATATTCCCTCTACTATTTTTGTATCATAAGCAATCGTTAAAAAGTAAGTTGACATACTTTTTAATAACTCTTCTAAACTTTTTCGTTGTTCTTCGGTTAAAACAACAGGCATCATAAGATATGCACTTTTTCCATATTTTTCTTCTTGCTTGGTTGTATTAAAAATGACAATATTTCCATAGAGTGTTAAAAAGTAGGCTATGGTATCTGCTGTATGCCTAGCATTTAATTTTTTCAAAGTTTCATTATTCGGATATTTTTCTTTAATATAATCAAGCAAACAAATTGCGTGAAATAATCTCTCATCGTTTCGGTCTCCACGCCTTTTTATCTTTCCGTCTACAGGAATGACTGCTAATTTATGCTGTTCCATTTTATTCTCCTTTCTTAGTTCTGATACCGTAACCCTTTCGGATAATGATTTTTAAGTTTACCATCTTTTGATTTAAATAACCCTAATGGATATCCATCAACAAGAATTACTCCATATCCATTTTTTACATCAGCCTCTATCTCTTCTCCTCTTAAATAAGAGGGAATTCTTTTATCTCCTAATTTTAAATTGCAACAATTCAAAAAATCATCTCCATAAGCTTTTACAAATTGATGATGAGGAATAAATCTCTCTTTTTCTATCTCTCCCATTTTTACAAAACAAGACAATAAAGACATCTTTGGAACTTCTAATCTGTTAGGAAGAACCACAATATTATTCTGATATTTTTTCATTATATAATCATGTTTCTTCATGTTATTTTTTAAAAATTCTTCTACAATTTTTCTGTCTGATTGATTTAATTCTTGTAAATGATTACAAATATCCTTTTTTGGACTCTCTTCTTTTTTTTCTAATACAATCATAAATTGTCCTTCCCCATAAAGATAGGGATAACATCTTTTTGCTTTATTCGTTAAATAGTTTGAATCCACTTGAATACCAGGTAAAGTAATTTTATCATATATAGAAGAAATATCCACAATTTCAAAAAAATGATTTTTTAAGAACTCTATAATTTGACATTCATTTTCTAATAAATTAAATGTACACGTAGAGTAAATCAAATATCCTCCTTTTTTTAACATAGAAGCACTATCTTCTAATAAGCGTTTTCCAATGATACACATTTCCTCTATTTTTTCTTTTGACCATTCTTTTCTTGCAACCTCATCTTTTCGAAACATTCCTTCTCCAGAACATGGGGCATCAATTAATATGACATCAAAATATTCCTGATAAATTTCTTTTAAAGCATTTGAACTCATAGAAGAAATACAAACATTTTTTAATCCCAAACGTTCTACATTACTGAGTAATTTTTTTGCTCTATTATAATTGATTTCATTCGCTAATACTAAACCATCTGGTACTCTATTTGATAAAGATAATGTTTTCCCTCCAGGTGCTGCACACAAATCTAAAATTTTAAAATCTGGTTTTATAGGAGCTAACAAAGGTGGTAACATCGCAGAAGGCTCCTGTATATAAAATAATCCTGCATGATGATATGGATGATTTCCTAATTTTTCTTCTTTAACATAATAACTTGCCTCTAATGGCACTATTTTTTCTAATTCAAAAGGGGACATACGTTCAAACAAAAATGGTTTTATTTTATCTTTCTGTAATCGAATAGACTTTTTTGGTTTCTCTAAATAACTATATATTAATTTTTCATAGTCTTCTTTTTTTAAAATTTTTTCCATTTCTTCTAAAAACTGTTCTGGCATAATGACTCCTCTTTTTCTACAACCAATTATATCATAAATCCTTATGAAATGCTTGTAAAAATTAAAACATTCCTTTATAATAAACAAACAGGTGATAATATGAATAAGTATACATTTCATAATTTAAATCCTTATAAAAATACAATCTATAAAGATTTCTATGATAGGTTGTTTCATGATTTAGGAACTTATTATACTATGTTAGGATTTCCAGAAAATTGTGGAACTATTTGCAATAAGGCTATTTATATGCCTTGGAATTTCATTGATTTATTAGGAACACGTGCTATGAAGGCCTCTTTTGGAAAAATTCAAACTGCACATTCTTACAAACAAAACGATAGAATGGAAGATTCTAGATATGAGCACATGTGTTTTGCATATATGTTAGGCATTGACTTATTATTGATACTAGAAAAAAATGGATATCAGATTGACGCTAAAACAAAGGTAGCATTCCTTTTAAAACTTTTACTCCATGATAATGGACATGGACCATTCTCTCATCCCTTTGAAGAAATGGTTGACGGGTATAAAGGCATGCACGAAGATATTGGCGATCGAAATTTACAGGAAGATCAAGAATTGCAAGGTTATTTAGAAAGTATATATCCTGGATTAACTAATTACATCATTCATTTTAAAGAACAAGAACCTTATGGGTTACATGAACTTGTAGAAGGAATTTTTGATTTAGATAGAGCTGCTTTTTTAATTATAGATTCTTTTTTGTCCAATGAAAAACTTTTTCCAGAAAATTCTTGGCAAAATGTTCAAAAATTAATTCAAGATATTTATAGTATTTTTGAAAATATTATGTTAGTAAATGGAAAAGTCTTCTATCATCCCAATTGTTTTTATGAAATGGAACGATTTATAGGAAAAAGAGCCTATAATTATATTCATTTATATAATGAACCTGGAAGACTTTTAGATGATATGCTATTGCATGAATATGGGGTACAATTACTAAAACAAAAAAGCATTCCAAATACTTTTACCACTCTTTTAAAGTCTGTTATAGATTTTAAACAATTTTTAAAAGAAATGAAAGAAAAACAAGCTGCGATTAATTTAGACGATTATTTTCAATATATAGACCAAGATATACATAGAATTGTTCATTTGTCAGAATTATTCGAAAACGAAGATTTAAGGTTCTGCGCAAGAGGTTTTTTAGCTTCAAATGCTAGAATGATGCAACCTTTTATATTAGAAGAAACAAATTCTAAGAAATATGAAGAAGAAACTACTAAAGATAGAAGTTTGATGCATGCAAAAGTTAAAATTAATATTTATAAAAGTACACCAGAAGAACACATTATCTTTATAAATCCTGATACTGGAGAACAAATTGATTTTAAAGATATGCAAGAACGCACTTTAGATATCACTCCAATCCAAAAGTTCTATTTTTTTCATAGAAAAAAAGCAGAAAAGCCACTTGCAAATGAAACATTATTAAAAGAAATTTTCATAGATTATTTTTATATGCATTCAGAAAATGCTTTATTAAATTGTAGTATTGGAGAAGCTCATGAAAAAGATTCTATTAACAAACAGAAATTTAAAATACTTATTCCACTCTTAGAACATCTTTCAAAAGGGAAGCCTATAGAAGAATATGCCAAGCAACACCATATGTCTTTCAAACAACTTTACATCATTTTATCCTTTTACACATATGATACTAAATGGGCTGATTTTGCAACTTTCATGACCCTTCCTAGTGAGGAACTCAATATTTGTTTTAAAGAGATTTCTTTTGATAATTCTAATTTAATGGAAAAATTTTTAACAAAAATAAGAGAACTATTAGAAATCAATGTTCCAAATACAGATACTCCAACTTATTGTCCTAACATGCTTTTTGAAAGACTTTGTATTTCTAAAAGCAACATTGTATTCCTTGATTTAGCACTCTTAAATTCTATTGAAATTTCAGAACTGACTAGAAAAAAGATTTTAGAACTATGTAAACAAAAAGTCGGTTACCAAAAAAGAAAAGATTAAAAAGACTGTTTTCTTCAAACAGTCCTTTTTAGTTTTCTTCTCCATAAAAACCTAATAGTTTATCATAAATCCCAGGCTCTATCCTATTCAAACTATTAATAGAAAGCTCTAGTGATTTTTGATAATCGCCTTTATAAAATAATACTTCAGCATAATTTAATTGTTTATCTAAATCTTCTATACTAGAACGGTATCTATTTCCATATACAATGGCCATTTCAGCAAACATTGCAGTTTTCATCATATCTTTTGTTCTAGAAAATAGTTTTAATACTAAATCACGAGCAGTATCTACTCTTGTATTCAGCACTTCTATTGTAATTGGCTTTTTATCTAATTCTTTCATAATCTCTTTAATCGCTGCTTGTGCCTCATTTAATTCCACAATATAATTCTTTGGAATAATTGGAAGATTATAATCTTTAACTTTATTTTTGGATTGCTTTAAAATTTGTTTAACTTCATCTAACTGTTGTCTTGCTCTTACCTCATCATCATGCATACTTCCAAGAGTATCTAATGTGTTATCCAAACGTTCTTCCAAATTCGCTAACCGAACAACCAATGCTTCTATCTCTTTAATTAATTTTGAATAAGGAAATGTATTATTTCTTGTATGTTCAATCAATACAACATAATCTTCATTCAAAGTACTCAAATCATCATGAATATGATTTAATTCTTCTACGTCTTCTTTTGACAAATTATATATTTTTTTTACATGATCCATTCCTGAAACAATCTCCAAAACAAGTTCATTCATATGTTCTAATTTGCCTTTAAAAGAACGATTTGCTTCTTCATAGCTATGACGTTCCATTTTTTCTTTTTCAAAATCATTAAACACTGATTCAAAATAATCTAATAATACTTTAAGTTCAAACAAACTATCTTCTAAGTTTAAAACTTTTCCTCGATCTAAAATATCATTAATTTTCTTTACTGCTTCTTCTATATTGTATTCAATGTTTAAATAATCTAATGGATATCCCTCTTTTATCATTTCATCATAAGTAGTTTCTATTTCTTTGATTTTTTTTGGCAAAATAGAGTCTGTAAGTAACACAATCGCTGGTACCTCTTCTATTACTACTGCCATATGTTTCAACATTTCATCAATTGCATTCATAATTGAAGTAATTTCCCCATAATCATTATTATCCATAGCAACTTCAAATGCTTCAAATCGTTTTGCGATATTTTCAAATTGTAATCTTACATATTCACTAAGAGTTCCATATTCATTTGCAGATTCTTGATATTTTTGAAATAGTTCACGATAAGTAGCTTTTAGCTTTGTAACAATATTTCGATTTTTTTCTTCACTATTTGTAAGTTCTCTAATTTCTTTTAATAATCCTTCCGAATTCGTTCTAACTTTATACAGTTCCATCTCCAATTTAGCAATTTTATAAAGTGTACTTTTGTAATCCATTTGTGATAATGAATAATCTGCTTCTAACATCAAATCGGTAATTTTAGGAATCTGTACATCTTTAATACTTTCCAATCGATCTTTCCAATCTTCATAAAGTATTCCTAATTTTCCACCTTTCATAAAAGTCCCTACTTTTTCTAGTTCTGGACTAATTGGTGTACTACTAAGTGTATTTTTTTCTATTTCTAATTTTTCTAATAATTTTTTCATTTTTTTATTTTTACGAGCTTGAATTATATTTAAAACTGATACAACTAGTACCATTGCAACAAGAAAAAATGTCACGAAAAGCAAAGTCACATTATCCATAGTATCACCTCTAATATCCCATTATTATAATAATATCACATATTTGCAAATTTTTGACAATTTTTTTACTATTTTCATGATTAAATTTAGTTTTGGTATTGACTGCCAAAGAAAAACATAATATAATTGTAACTGCGTATGCATCTAGCAGCGCTATTTTGAAAATTATAAAGTGAGTATTCCCTTTAGGGGTTATCGGTAACTTTTGCTGCAAAGCGAAGATATTAGTTTATTCACCCTATAATTTGGCAAAGTAGCCTTCTAGAAAAGAAGGGAGAGATTATTGTGTCAAGATACACAGGACCAAGTTACAGAAAATCACGTCGTTTAGGATTTTCTACATTAGAAACTGGTAAAGATATCGCAAAACGTCCTTTTGCTCCAGGACAACATGGAAATAAAAGAGCAAAAAAATTATCTAACTATGGAGTACAATTACAAGAAAAACAAAAAGTTAGATTTATGTATGGATTAAGTGAAAAACAATTCCACACATTATTCTTAAAAGCTGGTAAACAAAAAGGTGTACATGGTGAAAACTTCTTAAAATTACTAGAAAGTCGTTTAGATAATTTAGTATATAGAATTGGATTTGCAACTACTAGAAAAGGTGCAAGACAATTTGTAAATCATGGACATGTAACAGTAAATGGAAAAAAAGTTGATATTCCATCTTACCAATGTAAGCCAGGTGATGTAATTGCAATTAAAGAAAATGCAAAAGAAATGGCTATTGTTAAATCATCTTTAGAAGCATTAAATAAACGCGTTGAATTTGTAACTTACGATGAATCAAAAATGGCTGGTACTTATGTAAGATATCCAGAGAGAAGCGAATTAAATGCAGATATTAATGAATCATTAATCGTTGAATTTTATAACCGTTAAAAACTACTTATGCAGTTTTTTTTATCAATATTTGTTATAATACTTTTAGAAAGTAGGAGTTTTGTATGCAAAAAAAAATTGATTTTTTATTAAAATTAGGAATGCTTTTCTTTTCTATATTAGTTATTTGTTACTTTGTGGTTGGAATGAAAGCAGAACATTTTATAATAAATGATGTTCCTTATTCATTAACTCAAACAGAGAATATAATTTTATCTTTTGTTTTCGCACTTATTTTTTTATTTGTTTTCTTTTCGGTCCCTCCATTTGGATTTATTACTTATTATTTAATTTATAGAACCATTACACAAAATAAAATACGAAAAAATTCTAAGTTTGAACAAAAAAATTTAGAATATTGTAGAGAACATTTAAACAATCTCTCCCCTTCTTTACTATCTTATTTAGATAATTTTGAATTAGAGTATGAAAAAGATATCTGTGCTCATATTTTAAAATTAATTTATGAAAAATATATTTCTATAGAAAATAATCAATTCATTATAACAAACAAAGATACAAATATGTTATCAGAGTCAGATTTATTTATTTTAAATTCTATAAAAGAAAAGAAAATTAATTTTATGTTTAAAAATCAATATGAAAAAGTAATTGAACAAGAAGCAAAAGAACAAAATTTAATAACCAATAAAAATGAACAAACTGGAAAATTTATTCTTCAATTTTTTAGTCTTATCTTTTTAAGTGTTTTTTTGGGTCAATTTGCAATTGCTTTTACTATAAAAAACATTCAAAATTTCTCTTTAATTTTTATTTTAATTGATATTATATTAATGTTTCTTCCAGGAATTATAATGGTTTATATGTTTATAAAAATATTTATTGTATTTCATTCAAAATGTAATTTAATTAGGACAAAAAAAGGAAATCAAATTTTAAAAAATGCGAAAGGACTTAAAAAGTTTTTACAAGATTTTAGTAATCTTGGCAATAGCACCTGGAAAGAAGTGTATACAAGAGATTATTACTTAATTTATGCAGTTGTTTTTGGAATCAATGAAAAAATTCCAAAAGAAATTATAGAAATGTTAAAATAACTTGCATTTCTTTTTTTATTTGTTATACTATATCGAAAGGTGATTTCATGGAAGACATTTATTTTAACCATAGAAAAAATTTAGAAGAAATACACCAACTCTACTATTGGAATTATGGAAGTGAGGGGGTGATTTACCGAATACCAGATGGAAAAAGAAATATATTAATGAAAATATTTTTTGATCACTATAACAGAAAACCTTTTCCAATAGAAACCATGCAAAATAAAAAAAGAAAAATTGATGTATTAAAAAATATAACATTGCCAAATAGAGTTCAAGTAGAAGGTAGAATTTTTTTACAAGATAAATTTATTGGGTATTTGTTAGGAGAAGCTATGAATTTCCAAGACTTTTCACTCAATACTTTCACAACGTTTCAAAAATTGGAATTTTTAAAAAGATTAAGAAATCAATTAACAAGATTTCATGAATTAGGGATTATTTATGGTGATTTAAAAAGTGATAATGTTTTGGCGCATTATAGCAACTACAAATTAGGTTGTCTTTGCGATTTAGATAATGCACAAGTTGGAAATCTTCCCATTGATATTAAAAGTGATTATGTAGATGAATTTTTATACCAATATGGAGAAGTTGACGCAATGTTAGATTGGTATGTATTTAACTTATTTACTTTGGAAACTATTTATGGACTAGATAAGACTAGTTGTACAGCTTATGAAGAAACAAGATCATATATGGATCAATATAAAGGAAGTTGTGAAGTGTTAAGAAAAATGCAACATATAACACCACAATATGAAGGATCTTTACTGATTGATGAACCAAAGTTTTATAAAGAAATAGGAATACAATATTATAAAAAGGGGCTGAGTAGAAATGAATAATTTTTATTCAGTTCTTTTTTATTAGTAAAAAAAGGTAAAGAAAAAAGTGAATAGAGTCTGTAAATAAATCTGTGTAAATAGAAATCTTTCCATGACAAAATAAAAGAAATGGAGAGATTTTTATTATGAAAGAAAATAAAAAGGGAAAAGAAATATTAAAAATATTACAAGAGAATTATGAAATAGAAACAGCACAAGATTTATCAGGAGCAATAAAAGACTTATTTAAAGATGCGTTACAACAAATGATGAATGCAGAGTTTGATACATCTATGGGATATTCAAAATACGATAAGAAAACAGAAAAAATAATTATAGAAATGGTACTACAAAAAATAGTTTAAAAAGTGAGTTTGGAGAATTTGAGTTTGAAACACCAAGAGATAGAAATGGAGAGTTTGAACCTAGAATAGTTCCAAAAAATAAAAGAGATGTATCAGGAATAGAAGATAAGATTATTTCCCTTTATGGAAGAGGATTAACTACAAGAGAAATAAACGAACAAATACAGGATTTGTATGGAATAGAAGTATCAGCAACAATGGTAAATAATATAACAGATCAAATAATACCAGAAATAAAAGAATGGCAAGAAAGACCATTAGATGAAGTGTATCCATTTGTATTTATAGATGCAGTTCACTTTAGTGTAAAAGAAGATAATCGAATTGTTAAAAAAGCAGCTTATATAGTATTAGGAGTAACAGTAGAAGGTTTTAAAGAAATATTAGGAATATGGATAGGAGAAAATGAATCAGCAAAGTATTGGTTGGGAGTTTTAAACGAATTAAAACAAAGAGGAGTAAAAGACATATTAATAATGTGTAGTGATAATTTAACAGGAATAAAAGAAGCAATAAATGCAGCATATCCAGATACTATTCAACAAAGGTGCATTGTTCATATGATTAGAAATTCGGTTAAATTTGTTAATTATAAAGATTTGAAAGAATTTACTTCTGACTTAAAATTAATATATACTTCAGTAACAGAGAAAGAAGCATATGAAAAATTACAGGAAGTAAAAAATAAATGGTCTGATAAATATGCCCAAGCATTTAAAATATGAGAGACAAATTGGGATGCAATTTGCCCATTCTTCCAATTTTCAGATAAAATTAGAAAGATAATGTATACAACTAATACTATTGAATCACTCAATAGGCAATTTAGAAAATATACAAAAACTAAATCTGTATTTCCAACAGATATGTTGTTATTAAAATGCTTATACTTATCTACTAAAAATATATCTAAAAAATGGGATCAAGCTTATAGAAATTGGGGACCTATTTTATCTGAATTATCTATTATGTTTGATAACAGAATATAAAGTTCTTTGAAAATTAATTATTATATGTTATTATTTAAATAACAAAAAAGGAACTATATTAAAGTTCCAAATTATCATAGTTAGATGCCATTTACACAGAATTCAGGACACACTCGCTGAAATAAAAATTATTCATTTCTACTCAGCCCCCAAATTCAGTCTTTCTTCTAATTATCCTATATTATCATTTTAGCACATTTTTTTAGGACACGCAACGGACATGTTTTTAAATACAGCTCTAAGGAGTGAAAATTTTTCGCAATCATCATTTATGATATAATTAAGTA
>CANEDJ010000043.1:0-11280 GCA_947426265.1 uncultured Mycoplasmatota bacterium
TTAATTTTAAATTACTAAAGTTTTTCGTGTCTAAAAACTTGACATAAATCCAAGAGATTCCTTTTTCTTCATTTTTCTTATTAAAGTCATCGACTTGTTTATAAATTCCATATGCACAAAGTCCTACTATAATAATGGTTCCAATGACCGCTAGTACATTTTTCACTTACTTCACTCCTCATTTCTAAATTCTCTCTACTATATTTATTGTACACTAAAAATATAAAAAAATAAGTAAATTTTTAAAATTTTTTTAAAGTTTACATTTTATTTTAAAAGATAAAATTCTTGCTTTTCATTTTTTATTAATGTAAACTCCTGTTTTTTTAATGATTGATTATTTGAAACAAACTTTACTCTTACTTGATCATTACTTTCTTTTTCATTCCAATATACCGTTTTATTACATGAAATTTTATTTTCTTTCAAGAATCCATTTTCATCTTGTAATGTCCCATTCGTTATTTCTATTGTTATCATTTGTTCATTATTACATTTTATAATGAATGGAAAGCCTTTTACACTACTCATCAATACACTATATTTTTCAATTGGCGTTTCAACAAAAAAATAAGGTTCTTCTTTCTTTTCTTCTTCCCAGTTTAATATAGTTACACCAATTACCAAAATAATTGCTAACAATAAAGTTATAAGTATATCTTTTTTCATAGTTACCACCACTTTTATTATATCAATACAAAAAAAGAATTACAACTTTGCAACTCTTTTTTCGTCTATATCCATTAAACTTGCTCTTTCTGCTTTCAATTTTTCAATTTTATCCGATAAAGTTTCTTTTCTTTCTTCTATCCTCACAGAAATAATTGGCTCCTTTTTAATAGTCGCATTTGGAAGAGAAATACCTTTGCTTTCCAATCTTCGTTTTTGATCCAAAGTAAGTTGTCTTTTTCCACTTCGGTAACCAATTAAAGCACTTCCCATGTCATATCCTTCAGGGCTTTTTTTACCTCTTCCTGGTGCTTTATGATATTTATTGCAATACGCTTCTATTGCCTGAATCATTCGCTCTGTATTACTAAAAAATACACCGATTGCTTCTAATCTTTGATATTGCTCTTTTGTAATTGGAACATCTCCACTTTTATAGCTATTCATGACGTCCCTTAACCTTACCTGCTCTTCTCCTAATGGTAAACAACCATGCATATGGTAATATTCTTCTAATTCTCGAATATTTTTTTCTGTTCTACTTAAAAAGGAATCTGCATCTGCTAAACGGCTTATTTGTTCATTTGTTAATTTTGTTTCTCCTGTACGAAATCTAGTGAGAGCTTTCCCTAAATCTTTTCCATCACTTGATAAAAATCCTCTTGGCGGATAATCACCATTTGTATAAATATAGTCACACACTTCTGTTACTAATTTTGCTGTAGAATCCATTATTTCATTGCTTCTTTTCTAGAAAGATTTAGCCTTCCTTTTTTGTCATACCCTAAAGATTTTACGACAATTTCATCTCCAAGTTTTACAATATCGCTTGGTTTTTCTACACGTTCTTTGGCCAAATGAGAAACATGAACAAGTCCTTCACATCCAGGCCAAAGTTCAACAAAACATCCAAAATCTTCTACTTTTACTACTTTTCCTGTATAAATTTCGCCCTCTTCTACCTCTCTTACAATGTCTTTAATCATATTAGCAGTTGTATCAATAATCTCCTGATCACTGTGATAGATAATAACTCTTCCATCATCCTCTAAGTCTACTTTTACTGCATTTACATCAGTTACTGCATTTACATGACTTGCTTCTAATATAATTTTTGTAATCATTTCTCCACCTTTTCCAATAACATCTTTAATCTTATTTGGATTAATCATAAACGTCATTGTTTTTGGGGCATATTTACTAACTTCTTTTCGAGGCTCTTCAATTTGTTTTTTGATAACATCTAATATTTGCATTCTTGCTTTTTTTGCTTGCGCTAATGCTTCCTTTAATATTTCTTTGGTAATTCCTTTGATTTTAATATCCATTTGTAAAGCACAGATTCCATCTTTTGTTCCTGCTACTTTAAAATCCATGTCTCCTAAATGATCTTCCATTCCTTGGATATCTGTCAAAATAGTATAATCATCATCATTTGTAATAAGACCCATTGCAATTCCTGCTACTGGAGCTTTAATTGGTACTCCTGCTGCCATTAATGCCATACATCCAGCACAAATACTCGCTTGCGATGAAGAACCATTACTTTCTAAAATTTCTGAAACAACACGGATTGTATACGGAAATTCTTCCTCGCTAGGAATTACTCTAGATAAAGCTTTTTCTCCTAGTGCTCCATGGCCAATTTCTCTTCTTCCTGGTGCACCATATCTTCCTGTTTCTCCAACACTAAATTGAGGAAAATTATAATGTAGCATAAATCTTTTTTCATCTTCAATGCTAAGTCCATCTAAAATTTGATGTTCACCTAAAGCCCCTAGAGTAACTACAGATAAAGCTTGCGTCTGTCCACGAGTGAATAATGCTGAACCATGCGTTCTAGGTAATAAATCGATGTCTGTTGACAATGGTCTAATTTCATCCATTGCTCTTCCATCTGCTCTTACTTTTTCTTTTACAACAATATTTCTGAATATTTCATATTCTATTTCTTCTAACACTAATTTTACTTTTGTTAACAATTCTTTTAATTCAGAATCCTCTAATGTTTGGTTTTCTTCTTCATATTTTAAAACTATTTCTTCTTTTATTTTATCAATTGCAGCATAGCTTTCTAATTTGTCTTTAATATGAAAAGCCCTGTTAAGTTCTTCTCCAACTAAGCCTTTAATTTCTTGTTTGAAATTTTCTGGAATATCTAAAACTTCATATTCCATTTTTTCTTCTCCTATTTCAGCAATAATCTTTTCTTCAAACTCTATGAGTTCTCTAATTGCTTCATGACCAAACATCAAGGCTTCTAACATATCCTCTTCGCTTGCTTCTGATGCACTTGATTCTACCATATTAATCGCTGTTTTAGTTCCTGCTACAGTAAGATCAATATCTGAAATTTCTGATTGTTCTTTGGTTGGATTAATCACAAACTCGCCATTTACTCTTCCTACTTTTACTCCAGCAATTGGACCATCAAAAGGAACTTTAGATATTGAAGTTGAAAGAGATGAACCAAACATAGCAGCCATTTCTGGGCTATTATCTTGATCTACTGATAAAACGGTATTAACAATTTGTACTTCATTTCTAAAGTTTTCTGGAAACAAAGGACGCATTGGTCTGTCAATCATACGAGCTGCTAAAGTTGCATTTTCAGTAGGTCTACCTTCTCTTTTAATAAATCCACCTGGAATTTTTCCAACAGAATATAATTTTTCTTGATATAAAACCATCAGTGGGAAAAAATCTGATAAAATGTTGGCATTTTTTGATACAACAACCGTTGATAATACAACAGTATCTCCATATCTTACTAAAACTGCTCCATTTGCTTGTTTGGCTAATTCTCCATGTTCTACAATTAATTTTCTTCCTCTAAAATCTAATTCAAATACTTTTTTCATGTCTACCTCCTTAAACAATAAAGACACTCAAAAAAGAGTGCCTACTTATTTTATATTTATTTTCTTAATCCTAAACTTTTAACAATTTCACGATATCTAGTTACATCAGTTTTAATTAAATAATTTAATAAACTTCTTCTTTGTCCTACTTTTTTTAGTAGTCCTCTTCTAGAATGGAAATCATGTGGATGTTCTTTCAAATGTTCTGTTAAAGCTTTGATTTCTTCAGTAAGAATTGCTATTTGAACTTCACTAGATCCAGTGTCTTTTGGATTCTTAGCATATTTCTTAATGATTTCAGCTTTTTTTGTTTGTGCTAAAGCCATGTTCATTCTCCTTCCTTTTTTATATTCGCTTAAACCTAGAAATAAGTCGGAAATTCTTAAATCCACGTCTAAGTACTAATAATACTATACACGATAATAGAAAAATATGCAATTATTTTTGATTACTTTTTGTCTTTTTCTAATAATTTTGGAATTTCTTCTATTGTTATTACTTCTTTACAAAGAGACATAATTTTCTTTCTTTGCATATCTGTTACATCAAATAAATCTCTAGGACCAATAATCTCTTTTATATCTATTTTATCATCCAAATAACCTAAATGAATATAAATATAATGATATCTTTCTATTAGATAATCTTGAAAGAAATGGTTTACATTCTTCCCAATTCTTCCCCTTATTTCATTCGTCAAAATAGAAGTTCCTTCGATATCTTTTAAAATGGATGCTGCGATTATCTCAACAGGATCTCCACCCAATCCTAAATCTACAACTCTAATCAAAATTCCCTTTTTACTAATAAACCCTTGCAATTCTTTGTTATGTGTTAAAACATTTTCCATGGTTTCAAATACGTTTTATCTTTCTCATAAGTATGGTAGAGTGCTAAAGGGACTTGATCTTGATCTAAAAATAAAATGATAGAATTTCCAAATTCATTTTTTAAAATTTGACCATTTTTTATTTTTAATTTTAGCTCTTCATCAACTTCAAAATGTGGATAATTTTTCAATGCTTCTTTTATAGATAAAAAGTGATATTCATTATTTTCTATATCTTCTAAGGTTACACAATCTTTTAATTCAAATGATCCCTGTTTTACTCTTTCGAGTTTTGACATAATTCCAACTGTATTCATTTTTTTAGCAATATCTCTTACTAAACTTCTAATATAAGTTCCTTTACTCACCTTTGTTTTAATGGTAAATTTATTTCCGCTATATTGCAATAGTTCCAAGGAATAAATAGAAACTATTCTAGATGGAAGTTTTACTTCTTCTTTATTTCTTGCATATTCATAAAGTTTCTTTCCATCTACATGAACGGCCGAATAAAGAGGTACTTCCTGTAAATATTCTCCTACCATACTTTTTAAAACTGCTTCTATTTGTTGTTTAGAAATAGAAACTTTTTCTTGTTTCAAAATTATTCCTGTACTATCCAAAGTATTGGTTTCTACCCCTAAAGTTATTTCTGCAATATATTCTTTTTCTGTTGCTGTTAATAACTCTACTATTTTTGTTGCTTTTCCAACACATAGAATTAATATGCCAGTTGCCATTGGGTCCAGGGTTCCTGTATGACCAACTTTTTTTGTATGTAGAAAATGTCCTACTTTATCCACAACATCTCTACTTGTCATTCCTGCTTCTTTATAAACTACTAATATTCCTGACACATTATCCCTCACTTGTAATTGTATTACAGATCATTTCTAATTGAGGAACAATTTTCTTTCGTAAAGCAAGAATCTTTTGACTATTTGCTATACCATCTACAATAGATCGTTCTTCTACTTCAAATGCTTTCCCAGATTTAGAAGTATTTATAACTAAATAAATTGTTTCCATTTCATCATTATAGCCAAAGATATAACTTATCAATGGTTTTAAAGTAATTACCATGTCCTTATTCTCATTTTGAACACAATTTACCCCTACTTTTTGATAAGAACATGAATTTGTAGCATCAAAATAGTATTCTGTTCCATTATGATTAACAACTGTTATAACATGATTTCCCATAATCATTTCCTGTGGAGATTTAGCATCATGTATACAACAAGCTACTAAATATGCATCGTAGTCTAACGCTTTCATAACTTTACAAAAAAAATCTTCGTTATTTTTACAATCTCCTTCTCCTGTTGCAATTCTTGCACCATAATGTCCTGCAATATTATTTATATCTTGAATGTCATACTTGTAATTTTTCTCAATTGAAAGATATCCATTCCATAATAATTGGGTATATAGCTGAAAACATCTTTCTGGATTATCTCCACCATTTCCATGTATATATAAGGCAGTTGCCTTTATAATTTCTTCATATGAAGAAATTGTTGTTTGATATTGCTTTGTTGCTTCTTGTATTCTATGCATATTAGCAATTCGTCCACTAGCTGTAATTAAGCATCCGCAAGCAAGCAAAGTTAGTATTGTAGATCGTACTTTTTTTCCAAATGTAATTTTTTTACAATTATATGGACTTTGTTTTTCCATTTTATAAGCCATTTGAATCCCCCTTTTTTATGGAGTATATTATAATATAAATTTTTTAAATTTGCAAATTAAAAGCCCTAGTATTCTTCTAAGGCTTGTTTCAATTTAAAAATTTGTTTTTCATAGCTCATGCGTTCTGTAATATAAGAGCCAACTACAAATATATCGGCATTTTTACAAATCTTAATTGTGGCATCATCAATTCCACCATCTACTTCTATTTGATAATGATATTTCTGAATATCACGAATTCTTTTTAGTTCGTTTACTTTGTTGACTGTACTAGGAATCAGCTTCTGCCCACTTTTTCCTGGATTTACAGTCATCACTAAAACCAAATCAATAAGTGGTAAATAAGGCATAATCTTACTAACAGGAGTATCTGGACAAATGGATATTCCTACTTTAATATTCTTGCTTTTTATAAGATCTATTCCTTTTAGTAAGCCATCTACTTCTGCATGAATTGTCATATAATGTGGTCTCAAAGTTGCAAATTCTTCTATGTAGCGAAATGTATCTTCAACCATTAAATGAACATCAAAAGGTATAGAAAGTGGAAGAATTTTTTTTAATTCTTCTAAACTATCTGTTTTATTTTCTACAAATTGACCATCCATTACATCAATGTGTAAAAAATCTATTTTTTCATTGCTTAACTTTAAAATATTTTCTTTTCTATTTTCTTTCATTCCTAGAAAAGATACTGATAATTGCATTATCTCACCTACCTATAAATTTTAGATAATTTTGATATCTACTAGGTAAAATAGTGTGATCTTCGACTAAATCCTTTATTCTACATGAATCTTCTTTTACATGCATACAATCTTTATACTTGCATTTGTCCTTATATTTTTCAAATTCAAGCACTTGATCTCTAATATCACTACTTGTCATACCTTCGAAATCGACGGAAGAAAATCCTGGTGTATCAGCCACCCAGCCATCAAACAAAGAATGTAATTCCACATGCCTGGTTGTATGTTTTCCTCTCCCTAAAGCAATCGAGATTTCATCTGTTAACAGTTCTAGTGTTGGATCTAATTTATTTAATAAAGTCGATTTCCCCGCTCCACTTTGTCCTGTAAAAACAGTTACTTTTCCCTTTAATAGTGCCTTTATTTTGTCAATTTCTGTATTTAAACACACTTTATATCCAACGGATTTATAATAGTGTATGATACAATCGATATCCCTTTTTTCTTCTTCTGTTAATAAATCTAATTTTGTAAAACAAATAATAGGTTTAATATTATGAAATGAAATAATGTATAGTAATTTGTCAAGTAAATTACTTGAAAAATCAGGTAACTTTGTACTCGTTACAACAATCACCTGATCTATATTACTTACAGGAGGCCTTATTAGTTCATTCTTTCTTTTTTCAATGCTTAAAATATAATAATTGATAGGATCAAATTCTACAAAATCTCCTACTAAAGGTCTTATTTTATCATTTCTAAATTTTCCTCTTGATTTACAAATATATTCTTTTTTATCTTCTGCATAAACAGTATAATCATTGCTGATTAATTTAATAATTCTTCCACGCATATTTACTCCGTTTTTGATTCATCATTTCCTATATCATCTTTGCCATCTTCTTTATTGTCATCATTTTGATCATCAGAAATAGGTGGCTTTTCTACTACTGTTGGCTTTTTTGCAATTTCAATCACAATAGATGTATTCTTATAAATTTTTGTTTTTGCTGCTCTACTTTGTGATAAAATCGTTCCCTCTGGTTGAGCTCCATTTTCCACCATTTTTACAGTTGGAATAATATCATTTCTCTCACAAAATTCTCTAATGCTTTCTTCATTCCATGTTCCATCTGTAAAATCTGGATAAACAGCAACTAATTTATTATAAGTTAATGTTATAGAATCTCCATTTTTCAAATATGTTCCAACTTCCACATCTTGGTCAACAATAACACCATCTTTATCTTCATCTGTCTCTTCAGAAATTTCTCGTTCTTCTGTTTTCACTATAATTCCTGCTTTTTCCAACATTTCTTCAATTTCTGAAAGTTTTTGATTTTTATAATCTACTACTTCTAATCCCTCTTTGCCTTTTGAAATAATAATAGTAATTTTTGTTCCTACTTTTACACTATTTCCAATTTTTGGCTTTGTTTCTATTACTCTACCTGACTCTACTGTATCATTATATTCTTCCTTTATTTCTAATGTAATATTAATTTCACCATTATTTGTGATTATTTCTTTTGCTTGTTCTAGTGTCATTTCTTTTACATTTGGAATTCTTATTTCTTTTTCTTTCGTAAACATTGGTTTTAAAACCAATAAGAATACAAGTAAAAGAATGATCAATGTACTAACTACAGCTCCACCTACAAGAAGCCATTTTTTATTATTCTTTTTTTTCTTTTCCTTTTTTGGCTTTTCCTCTTCTTCATCTAAAAAAATAATTTCTTCTGGTTGTTCTTTTTTTACATCTTTTATTGGTGGCATAATTTTTGTTTCTTCTAAATCTTGCTCTGGAAATTTGTATACATGTCTCTCTTCGAATTGATGTTCTGGATCCATACTCTTCTCAATATCCTCTCTCATTTCCTTTACAGAATCATATCGATTCTTAGGATTTTTTGCACATGCTTTCAAAATAATATTTTCTATTGATTGTGGAATATTAGGATTGATCTTACAAACACTTGGAATTGGTTCCTTCATTTGCTTGATTGCTATTTCTACTGCTTGATCTCCTCTAAATGGAAGTTTTCCTGTCAATAATTCAAACATTAATATTCCTAGAGAATAAATGTCGCTTTTCATAGTAGATCCTTTTCCATTTGCTTGCTCAGGTGGCAAATAATGAACAGATCCCATGACAGAGTTTGTTTGTGTTAACTCATTACTGTTTAAAGCCATTGCAATTCCAAAATCCATGATTTTTACTCTTCCATCTTCTAAAATCATAACATTTTGTGGTTTCACATCACGATGAATAATATAACTATCATGGGCACAAGAAATGGCACTTGTTAATTGTAACATAATATCAATTACTTCTGATAACGTTAAAGCCCCACGTTTCTTGATCAAATTTTTTAAAGTCTTTCCATCTACATATTCCATCACAATAAAATATTTGCCATCATCTTCTCCAACATCATACATCTCTACAATATTTGGATGACTTAAAGAACTTGCTGCAATCGCTTCTCTTTGAAATCTTCTTACAAATTTTTCATCATCCGCAAGATCTCCTCTTAAAATTTTTACAGCTACGTTTCTATCCAATATTGTATCATACGCCAAATAAACATTTGCCATTCCGCCTTCTCCGATTGTTCGGATAATTTGATAGCGATCATTAATTTTCTGACCTTTAATAATCATTCTATACACCATCCTTTAATAAACATGCGATAGAAATGTTATCATTTCCACCCCTATTATTACTTTTCATAATTAACTTTTTAATTTTTTCTTCTAATGTGATTTCTTCATTTAATACTCCAGTAATCTGTTCTTCATTTAACATATTTGTTAAACCATCACTACATAAAAAAATTCCATCCACATCTGTTTCTACATCAAAAATATCCATTTCTACTATAGTCGCTGCTCCTAATGCTCTCATTAAAACATTTTTTCTTGGATGCTCTTTGGCTTCCTCTGGTGTTAATTCACCTGACTTCACAAGCAAATTTACGAGTGTATGGTCTGTTGTAATTTTATGCAGTTTTTCATTTTTAATGACATATCCAGAACTGTCTCCAATATTTCCAAATAATAGAAAATCACTTGTCAATACTGCTAAAACTAAGGTAGTTCCCATTCCTGTACTTTCTGGATGTTCTGCTGTATATTTGTAAATCAAAACATTCGCTTCACTTACAATATCTTTAATCCAAGCAACTGCATCTTCTTTGTTTCCAATACTACTAATTTCTGAAAACCGTTTTCCAATATGAGAAATAGCAATGCTTGATGCGATTTCACCAGCTTTATGTCCACCCATACCATCTGCTACTGCAAGTAATAATTCATTGTTTTTGTTTTTTACAATGATGACACTATCTTCATTATGTTCTCTGACTTTTCCTGGATCTGTTAAATAATAATATTCCATATTATCCCTCCTCATAATTCGCTCTCAATTGTCCACAAGCTGCACTTACCTTTGAACCGAACTCTTTTCTGATCGTTACATTAATATGATTTTTCTTTAATGTATCATAAAACTTCATAATTGTTTCTTTTGAGCTTTTTTTATACTCTATATGACTTGTTTCATTATAAGGAATCAAGTTAACATAGCAATTAATTCCTTTTAAGATTTTAGAAAGTTCTATTGCATGTTCTTCCTTATCGTTTATATCCTTTAATAAAATATATTCAAATGTGACTCTTCTATTTGTTTCCTTAATATATTTCTTTACTGCTTCTATCACTTCTTCTATTTTGTACACTTGATTAATTTTCATTATTTTATTTCTGATTTCATTATTTGGGGCATGAAGAGAAATGGCTAAATTGACTTGTTTTCCATTTTTCATAAATTCTAAAATTTTCGGAACAATTCCACAAGTTGAAACAGTAATATGTCTAGAGCCTAAGTCAATTCCTTTTGGCTCATTTAAAATAGAAATAAAATCCATTATATTATTATAATTATCAAATGGTTCTCCTATCCCCATCAGTACCAAATGACTGATTTTAATATCCAATTCTTTTTCCACTTGTAATATTTGTTCTACCATTTCATGAACTTCTAAATTTCTTACTTTTCTTAGTCTCCCACTTTCACAAAAAGTACACCCCATATTACAACCAACTTGACTCGATACACACAAACTATTTCCATAATCATGTTTCATTAATACTGCTTCTATTTTATTCCCATCCTCTAATCCAAATAGAAATTTACATACATCAATGTCAACCTGCTGTTGTAATAATGTTAAGGGTGTCAAAGTAAAGTTTTCTTTTAAATCAGCAATTGTATTTTTACTTACATTTTTCATTTCTTCAAAAGAACAGATACGATGCTTATAAAGCCATTCAAAGACTTGTGTAGCTTTAAATTTTTTATCGCCTTTCTCTAAAAAATAATTTTCTAACTTAGGTAATGTAAACCCATATATATTTTCCATACGAACACCCTATCAGTATTATAGCAAAAAATAAAAAAAAATCATAGATAATTCTATGATTTCAGACTGTTGACAAATAATTTTTTGTGAACAGTCTTTTAAAATTATAAATG
>CANEDJ010000044.1:0-11028 GCA_947426265.1 uncultured Mycoplasmatota bacterium
AAATCCCTTTTTCTTAAAATTGAAAATTTGTTCTTGACAAAGGGTACATTTTATTATCCATGATGCAAGAAGGCTTGGACTTGTCTCTTATTAAAAGAATAACAGGACTTTCTGAAAAAGAAATATTAAGTATTCAAAACAATTCAAGTAGTTCTTTATAAAAGATAAGCAATAAGATAAATAAGTTATGACATAAAAATAGTTAGCCAAATATTTGCTAACTATTCAATGATATATAAATTTTATCCTAAAGCAATGTCTAAAATCATCATGATAGAAAAACCAATTAATGTAAATAGGGCCATCAAGTCCTTTTTTTTATTACTTTGACTTTCTGGAACAAGTTCCTCTACAACAACATAAATCATGGCCCCTGCTGCAAATGCTAATAAGAATGGTAACAGAATACGCACTTTCATTACTAAAATAGCACCAATGACACCTGCGATAGGTTCTACAATTCCACTTAGCTGTCCTACAAAGAAAGCTTTGCTCCTACTCATTCCATCTCTTCTAAGCGGCATACTAACAGCAGTTCCTTCTGGAAAGTTTTGTAGCCCAATCCCTAAAGCTAATGTCCAAGCTGCTGCTAAAGTTGCGCCTTCTAACCCATATATCACAGAACCAAAGGCAACACCGACAGCCATACCTTCTGGAATATTGTGTAAAGTAATAGAGCTTACTAACATAATAGAACGTTTGAAACTAGATTTTTTATTTGATGATTTTTTTTCAAAAATATCATATAATTTATCACCAATAAATAATAGCAATCCTCCACTGAAAAAGCCAACAAAAACAACTAGCCAAGGAATCAAGTTTAAGCTTTCAGACATTGTGATGGCAGGTGCAATCAGTGAAAAGAAAGAAGCAGCAATCATAACACCTGCAGCAAACCCAAGCATTCCATCCATTAAATTTTTATTGATTTTTTTAAAAAAATAAACCAAAGCAGCGCCAATTGCTGTAATGCTCCAGGTAAATAAAGTTGCAAGTAGAGCTTGCCAAATTGGATTTAAAGATAATATATAATCAAACATAAGTAACCCTCCACAATATAAGATATTCTAAAATAAGAAAGAAGAATGGGCACTGTCAAGTATTAGTAAGATTGATAAAAAAGTATGAAGAATTTTTTCTTTCTTAAAAAAAATACGTTATAATAAAAGTGTAGGAGTGATATCTATGAAAAAAGTAATTCTTTTCTGTAGTTTATTGGTTCTCATTACTGGTTGTGGAAATAAAACAATTTTAGAAGATGATTATGTTGTAAATACAAGTGGCAAAATGAATTGTGATCATCAAGCTGAATTTTATTATAGTGATGGAGAAAAAACAGTTTATTTGGTTTGCTTAGAAGAGGTTACATTAATTGATAAAAATGGTGATATGACACTTCGAGAATTTTTTGAACATTATGATACTGTAGAAGTTCCAATGGATCGCTTCACATCTCCACTTTTAATTGAGGAACAATTATTTGATGGTGGTACTAGAATTTATAAAGATGATCCCGAAAAACAATATACAAGTGATGGAATTACAGTGATTCGATGTCAGACAATGGAAAAAAATAAAGATTATTATATAGGTCCTAAAGATTTAAAGTTAGAGGACATAAAAGATGGTTATTGTGGAAAGAAGGTTTTAAAATGATGAGAAATTGTTTAAGATGTGAAAAAGAAATGGTAGAAGATTTGGATATTAAAGTAGAAGGTGCTGCATATGGATTAAAAGTAACAGAACAAGGGCTGTTAAATGGAAATCTTGGAAAAGTAAAATGTGCAGTCTGCCCTGAATGTGGATATATAGAACCTTATGTTGAAGATCCTTCAAAGATTAGAACTTCATCGAAGTAGAAGTGAAACGATAATTGGTTTCACTTTTTTTATGGACTGATGAAGCTAGCATAGTTGCACAAAGTCTGATATAATAATATTTAGGAATTTGATAAAAACGAAAAATCAAGAAAGTGAGTAAAATTATGACAGAACGTGAAAAAATGTTAGCAGGCGAATTATACGATTGCGGCGACAAGGAATTATTAGAAAGATGGCATATTGCAAAAGATTTGGCAAGAGATTATAATACGGCTTCTTCAAATGATTTAGAAACTAAAAACCAGATATTAAAGCAATTGCTTGGAGGAATAGAAGAAAATGTATGGATCACCCCACCATTTTATGTTGATTATGGAAACAATATTTATATAGGAAATAATACAGAAATTAATATGAATTGTACTTTTCTAGATGATAACAAAATTACAATTGGCAAAAATGGTTTAATAGCACCAAATGTTCAAATTTATACAGCATTTCATCCAAAAAATGTAATAGAAAGAATGGGACAAAAAAAAGAAGATGGGACTTTCTCGTTTTGTAAAACCTATACAGCTCCAGTAACCATAGGAGATAATGTATGGATAGGAGGAGGCGTTATTATTTTGCCTGGAGTTACTATAGGAGATAATGTTGTAATTGGAGCAGGGAGTATTGTTACAAAAGATATTCCAAGTAATACAGTCGCATATGGGAATCCTTGTAAAGTAGTAGCACCCAATGAATAAAAACTATTATCCAAAACAGCTTCCATATTTGCTCGATAAAGAATTTCAAGAAAATATCGAATATAAAGAATACTATATGGAAGAATTAAAAGATTGTGCCATGTGTATATGGACGATGCAATCAAAACGAAAACTTGATAAAACCATTTACAATTATATCTTGCCCGATGCTTGCATTGACATTGTAATTGATTTTCAATGCTCTACCATTTTATTTGCAGGCTTTAGCAAAGAGACCATTCCTTTTCAATTAAGTCAAACGATAGATTATATGGGAGTACGTTTAAAACCAAGTGTTTTTTATTCTATGTTTCATATTGATGCCAGTAGTATTATGGATGCTCCAGTAGACTTTTTTCATATAGAAAAAAATAGTCATCTAGAAACAATTTTTCAATTAAAAAATATAAAAGAAAGAATTTCCTTTCTAACGCAGTATTTGTGTACGAAAATGGAGGAAGGTTTTCATAGAGAATATGTGGACATTGTAAATGAATTATATGAAAATCCAAAAGAGCAAACTGTGGAACTTATTGCGAAACGTTTTGGATATGATACCAGGCATTTATTTCGTCTTTTTAAAAAACAATATGGAGTTTCCCCTAAAGTATTATTGAATATATTAAGGTTACACTTATCTCTTACATTATTGCTAGAAAAGAATCAATCATTACAAGATATTTTAGAAATTTGTGGATTTTATGATCAATCTCATTTTATTAAAGAAATCAAAAAATATACAGGCTTTTCTCCATTAGAATTAATAGAAAAATATTAGGACAAAATGTCCTTTTTTTACAATACAAATAGGGAAAGTTTCTTTATAATATTATTTGGAGGGATTTTATATGTATGAGACAATCACACCAAATATCATGGTAGAAAATGTGGCAGAAACGATTCAATTTTATGAAGAAAAATTAGGTTTTAAAAAAGTATTAAGTGTTCCAGAAGAAGGAGAAGCTCTTAATTTTGCTATTGTATGTAAAGATACTATTACAATTATGTTTCAGGAAAAACAAAATTTAATAGAAGAATATCCAAGTTTAAAAGTAGAACAAATAAAACCTACCTTTACTTTATTTATTACAGTTCAAGATGTATCTGAATTATATCAATCATTAAATGGAAAAGTAGAATTAGCAAAAGAACTTCATCAAACTTTTTATGGAAAAGATGAATTCGCTATCTTTGATAATAATAAAAATATCTTGACAATTTCAAATTAAAGTAAACCTTGAAAAAGCAGAATTTTATATAGAAATCTGCTTTTTTCTTGACTTCATAAGTGCTTTATTTTATACTAACTATAATGAGGTAGGAGTGGTATGATGGAACAAGAAATTATAAATCAAAAACAAGAATTAGAAGTATGGCTTAGTGACCCACATGAATTGGGAGCAAAACCATTTGACATTAAATATGTAACACAGTTTGAAGATATCGATGGAATTCATTGTACAATTTTTAAATTCCAAAAACATTTTTTAGGGAAATGGTATCTAGGTATTGTGAGTGACTCTGGAACCTTTAGTGAAATGAAGGAATTTGATTTGGTAACTCATTTAGAAGATGCCAAAGAACTATTAGAAATACTTAAAAATTATTGGAAAGAACGAGCAAAAGAATTGAGTGAACAAGAATAAAAAACAGTATTATATTTATGAAATGAATTTCCCTATTCTTACTGTTTTTCCTTTTTTCTTACTTTTTTTGGCGCTTTTTCCTTGCTTTTATCTTGGAATAAAAGTAACTTATGTGGAATTGATTGAGACTTGTATTTTAGTGTTTCCTTGGTTAATATTACATGAATTATTACATGGCTTTTCTTATATGATTCATGGAGCAAAATTGAAAAATATTACTTATGGAATCTGTTTAGAAAAAAGTATTTTGTATTGTCTATGTAAACAAAACATTAGCAAAAAGAATATTTTATGGTCTCTTTTTTTCCCATTTTTTTGGATAGGTATTGTAACATATATTTTAGGAATCTTCTTTGGAAATGTCACTTTAATTTTATTGTCGATTTTAAATATGAGTGGATGTGCAGCAGATTTGGTAATGTTTTTTTTCCTTTTCAAATTAAAAAATATTGAGTTTTCAGAATTTGATAATCCTTTTGCGTTTGCAATTTATACAGAAGAAGATATCAGCAATAAAAAAACATTTGGTCTTCGTTTTGTTGAAAAAAGGAATGTATTAGAAAAAAATGATTTAAAAAAATTTCAAATTAGTATTAAAAGTGTTTGGATTTTAATTGGAATATTTTGTCTATTTTGTTACTTACTATTTTAAATTGAATATAATAATATGAAATTTATCCAACAATATAAAGAATATTGTTCTTTTATTTTTACTTGTTTTTTTGTATAATAAAAAAAGTCAAACAAAAATGGCAGTAGAGCATAACATATACTTTTTAAATCATGCGTAAAATTAAAAATAGGAATTGAATACGTGGATGGGAGGAAAAAAGATGGCAAACCTAATGGATTATGTGAAAAAATATGGGAATGTAAATTTTACAGAAAAACCATTTAATGATATTGATAATTTGATATTTTCGTCTTTATCTTATTTGGACTTTTCCGCTACTAAAATAAATGAAAACTGTTATACTTTAGAAGAGATTGGAAAAGAATATTTAAATCAAAATACTTATAAAGCAGTAAAAAAATTAGGAATAGCCATGAAGGATGCTTATCAATTGTTAGAATTACTTATAACTAAAAAAAGGTACCAAGAGGTTTTACTTTCTGACTATGTTTATAAAACGAATCGAGATATGCAGTTTTGCGCGCTTACCTTTCATATTTCCAAAAAATTAAAATATATTTGTTTCGAAGGAACAGATGAACAGATTAGCGGTTGGAAAGAAGATTTAAAATTAGCTTCCACTTTTCCAGTACCAGCTCATATAGAAGCCATTCATTATGTCAATGAACACGTTTCATTATTTGGCCCAGATGTCATTATAGGGGGACATTCTAAGGGAGGAAACCTTGCTTTAGTATCTGGAATGTATATGAAGCTTTATAAAAGTAGTAAAGTGAAAAAAATATATAGCAATGATGGTCCAGGACTTCGATTGAAAGAATTTTCCTCTAAAGAATATCAAAGAGTCAAGAAAAAATATATTCATATTGTCCCAAATTCAAGTGTCGTTGGAATGCTTTTAAAGAGTGACAATTATCAAGTTGTAAAATCAAGCAAGCAAAATATTTTTGGGCATGCGATGTCTACTTGGCAAGTGGAAGATGATAAGTTGGTCCCAAGCGAATTATCTTTTAAAAGTAAGACGCTTGAAAATAATGCGTTTGCTTTATTAGAATTATATAGTGATAAAGAAAAAGAAGAAGTAACAGAATATTTATTTGGTGCTATGGAAAAAGCTGATGTGAAAAAAACCTTTGATTTATTGAATTTGAAAAAAATAATGAAGATAATGAAGAATTTAAAAAAGGTAGATGCTAGGGCCAAAATGATTGCTCGCGATTTTATTTTTATGATAGCAATATAGAGAGATTATTGTCTCTTTTTTTTGGGTGTGTTATAATGAAATAGGGAAGATGATAGAATGGATATCGTAATTATTTATGATTTTGATGGGACTTTAACTCCATATTCGATGCCACAATATCAGATTTTAAAAGATTGTGGTTACGACAGTCCGAAGTTATTTTCACGAATTGAAGATATGATTAAACGTCGGAAGATTAGCTTGTATGAAGCTTATGTAGAAACTATTTTTCAGATACTGTCTGAAAATAATATAGAAAAGAGTATGGATTCTATTTGTAAAGGTGCTATGGAAGTAACGTATAATCCAGGTGCTATTGCTTATTTTGAAAAATTTAAAAACGTGAAGCATTATGTGATAACATCTGGATATGAAGATTATATTCGAAGGACTAAAATATATCCTTATTTACAAGAGGTTTTAGGAACCAGAGTTAAAATAGATGGTAATGAAACTAGTATTGCTTATTTGATGACTGATGAAAAAAAGGTAGAAGCAATTAAAAAAGTAGTTAAGGAAAGCAAAACAGATTTTGAAAACGTGATTTATATAGGAGATGGTTTAACAGACCGCTATGCGTTTGAATATATTCATAAAAAAGGTGGAGTGAGTATTTTTTTGGGAGAAAAAACGGAACAAATAGAGATACTATGCAAATCTTGTATGATCGATTATTGTTTTGAAAAAAGTTTTGAAGAAGGAAGCTCATTAGATCAATATATACAAAATAGAGTATGGAAGAATAAAAATTAATAATAGCAGAACAAAGATAATAAAGAAGGAGTGAATAAAATGTTAGAAGGAAAAGTTATGGTTATTACAGGAGGAACTAGAGGAATTGGTTTAGAAACAGTAAGAGTGTTCAAAGAAAATAAAGCGGAAGTAATTTTATTTGGTTCAAAAAAAGAAACAGTAGAAGAAGCGATTTCGAAATTAAAAGAAGAAGGAATGGAAGTAAAAGGATACTATCCAAACTTGGATCATATAGAAGAGTTGAATAAAGTAGTAGAAGAAATTGTAAAGGAATATGGAAAAATTGATATTTTAATTAATAATGCTGGGATTTCTGCCAACAAAAAAATAGAAGATACAGCATCAGAAGAATTTGCTAAAATCATGAACTTGAATGTGAATGCTATATTTAATATGACAAAAGCAGTAGTTCCATATATGAAAGAACAACATCATGGTGTGATTTTAAATACAAGCTCTATGGTAAGCATTTATGGACAGCCATCAGGAGTAGGTTATCCTGCTAGTAAATTTGCTGTCAATGGATTAACAAAATCTCTTTCAAGAGAACTTGCACCATTTCAAATTCGTGTAAATGCAGTAGCACCTGGAATTACCAAAACAGATATGGTAGCCGCTCTTCCAGAAGAAATGATAGAACCGTTAATCAAAACAATTCCACTTGGAAGAATAGGAGAACCTAGAGATATTGCCAATGCATTTTTATTTCTAGCAAGCGACCTTGCTTCTTATATCACAGGTGAAATTTTATCAGTAGATGGAGCAGCCAGAAGTTAAGCAAAGCAATTTGCTTTTTCTTTTGAAAAAATATAACTATCAATCTTTTCATTTGACAAATAATTTTATATAATAAAATTAGATACTGGAGGTGAAATCATGGGACATACTGTAGAGCCATTTTCGTTTAGAAAGAATGGGAAACTAATCATTGTAAATTCTGTATTAGAGAATATTGATACATTAACAGAAGAAGAATTAAAAGAAGTTTTATTACGTTTTAAAGATGTATTGTCTCCTGTTATGACAAGTATTTATATTCCTAGTGTGTCTATGATGAAAATAATAAAAGAAGTAGCTCCAGAAATGAAAATTCGATTTAAAACAGAAAAAAGTGGTGGCTCTTTCATTCTTCCAATTACATGTGATGAATTTTTTGAGGGAGAAGCTTACTTTGATTCCATTTTAAATGGAATTAATCCCAATTGGACGGAATTACAAAAGTATAAATATTTATATAATTCTTTAGGAATGATGTTATCTTATGATTTGAATGTGACATTAGATGGGGCATTTAGTAGTATCCATGAGAAATATGCTAGAAATATTTTTACTTCTATTGCTAGAAATTGGGGGATATGTTCTTCTTTTGCAGCTAGTTATGATTATCTCTGTTATAGGGCAGGGTTAGAAAGTGAAATTGTTTCAGAGGAAGAACACGATTACGTTGTGATTAATGTCCATGAAAAGGGAGATTATTTGGTTGACCCAACATGGGATGCTGCCTTTTTAAAATTTGGAATAAAAACAAGAAATTTTGGAATTTCTAAAGAACAGTTTATAAATGGTGGACATCATTTAGAGCAAACTGAAGTAGAAGATTATGAAATAGAAGCGTTAACAGAAGATGAATTAGAAGATTTAGACCAAAGCATCGGATATTTAGATTTGTTTGGAGGAGCTTATACTAATATTCAAGCAATAATAGATCGCTTAGATGGAGATAGTGTGTTTCTTAAAATAGCTTCTCTTTTAGATGTTCTAAAGGAATTAAAAGTAATTGGAAGACCATCTTTAAACGATTATGAAAATTTATTAAATGATATTATTTTAAGTGATCCAGTATTGAGAGAAAATGTAAAATTATTTGGTACAGTATTAGAAAATCATAATAGAGCCATTCTTGTTAGAGCATCTATGAATGAAAAAATAGAGCAGTATGTTTTAGAGGAAGGATTTTATTTGAAAAAAGAAGGAATGAAAAAGTAGTTTTTCAAATTGTAAACAAAAATTTAGTATTATGTTTTATAATGGTATAGAAAATTTAATCTTGTATTAGAATTAGGTTTCTATGATATAATAAAAATAGAGGAGGAAAAATTATGAATGCTACTATTTTTAATGCTTTATTTGTGATTGTTCCTATTTTTATTTTGGTGATTTTTATTTTTACTATTATGATGATGATAAGTCCTAAGTTAAGAGGAAAATTGATGAGTAGACAAGTTAAAGCAACAAGATACATGATGGAAGAAGCAAAAGATGATTTAAAAGAAATGGGGACAATGGCAGGAGATATCCAAGCTCAAACGAAGAAAAATATTTTGGAGCAAAATGAAGATGTACTAAAGGAGATAGAAAAAAGAAGTGCGAATATCAAAAAAGAAGGAATAGAAATAAAAATGAGGGCGATTAAAGATGGATTTTCACAAAATATGATCTATTGTAAACATTGTGGAGTACTTATTGATGAAGATTCTAAATTCTGTAAAAAATGTGGAAAGGAACAATAATTTTGTTATATCAAAATGGAGGTGGGAAAATGAGAATATTTGCTTTATAAGTATGGCATAAACTTTAAATTATGCCAGAATATTTAGGAGGCATAATATGTTAGAAGTGAAAAATGTAGATATTATGATATCTACAAGATATATAATAAAATCATTATCTTTTACATTAAAAAAGCAAGATAAACTTGCTATTATTGGAGAAGAAGGTAATGGGAAATCAACGTTATTAAAAACATTATTAGGAATATGTGAATATGCGAAAGTGAACGGAATCATTGACTTTCATGGATATAAAGTTGGCTATTTAGAACAATCAATGAGTAAAGATGCTTTCGGTAAAATAGTATTTGATTATTTATTTCAAGACGAAGAAGATTATTATAATAAGATAAATCAATTTTATAAGCATTTAAAAGTTTTGCAATTAGAAGATTCTATTTTAAAACAAATCATAAATACTTTATCTGGGGGAGAAAAAGTTAAAATTGGAATTTTAAAACTGTTGTTAGAAGAAAATGATATTTTATTTTTAGATGAGCCTACTAATGACTTAGATATAGAAACATTAGAATGGTTAGAAGAATTTATTTTGAAATTTAATGGACCCGTTATTTATGTATCTCATGATGAGACTTTGTTATCTAGAACTGCCAATATGATTTTGCACTTAGAGCAATTAAAGAAAAAACAGGAGTGCAAACATACATTGGTAAGAATGGATTATGATAGCTACATAGAAAATAGATTACATTTGATAGACCGTCAAGCACAAGTATCTAAAGCGGAAAAAAGGGCTTATGATAAAAAACAAGAAAAATTAATGCAAATTATGCAAAAAGTAGAATATCAGCAGAATACGATTTCTAGAAAGGACCCATTTGGGGCGAAACTTTTAAAAAAGAAGATGCATTCTTTAAAAGCTCAAGAAAAAAGATTAGAAGAGAAACCTTTAACAGAATATCCAGATGTAGAAGAAAGTATCCATTTCTTTTTTGAACCAGTAACTATACCAAAACAAAAAATAATTTTAAAAGTGATGATCCCAAAGCTAGTAGCACATAAAAAAGTATTATCTCATAATATAAAGTTTGATATTATTGGGAATACTCATTTATGTATCACTGGTAAAAATGGAGTTGGTAAAACGACTTTGTTAAAAGAAATTTATCAAAATTTGAAAATGCGGCAAGATTTGAATGCTGGCTATATGCCACAAAATTATGAGGAAATTTTAGAGGGGTATGATACAGTATTAGATTTTATTGCATCCAAAGAGAAACAAGAAATAGAACATGCAAGAATGTTTTTGGGAAACATGAATTTTACAAAAGAAGAAATGACTGGTAGTTTAAAAGATTTAAGCAATGGGACCAAAGCAAAACTGTTTTTAATCAAATTGGTTCTAAACAAATGTGATGTTTTAATACTAGATGAGCCAACTAGAAATGTAAGTCCACTTTCGAATCCTGTCATCAGAAATGTTTTGACCACTTTTAATGGATGTATTATTAGTGTTAGTCATGACCGTAAATTTATAGAAGAAGTCATTAATGAGCATTATCTATTAACAAAAGATGGCATGATAAAATTAAATTAAAAGCAAATCATATTTTTGATTTGTTCAGACTGTTGACAAAGTGGTATATTCAAAAAGAATATGCTACTTTTTTTAT
>CANEDJ010000045.1:0-10778 GCA_947426265.1 uncultured Mycoplasmatota bacterium
ATTAATATTCTTTGCGACTTATTTAGGTGTCACATCATTGACAACTAAACATTTTCCGGTCCAAGCTCATCGCTACCTAATTTGCTTTCTTCACTTTCTAATTCATACCCATATACTTCATTTAATGGTATCGGTCTCATAATTTTCTGATATATTTCTTCATCTATACATGCATTATGAGAAAAATCAAGAATTTTACCATCTTTTTTCACATAACTATGATAGTGTTTCCTGCCAAATTGATGTGGCATCAAACAAGTTACTGCTTGGTATTCCTCATTTTCTTTTATAAATCTTTCTGCTGCATCATGGCAAAAACCATAATACCCTCTTCTACTTGCAAATTCAAAAGCCTTCATATCTTCTCTATATTCTGTAAGCGGAGTTGTAACAATGGTACCCTCCTTCGTTTCTAATACATAACTATCCTGTAGTTTTTTAAAAGCTTCTATAGAATAAAAGCAAGTCCAGTTATTAGAATGCATGACTGACATATTATTTCGTAGTAATGAATCAATCGTAGCAAATATGCTTTGAAGTTCTGCAGAATAACTATAGTTTAATTTTGTTAAAAAAGGCCATAAAAGGTCTCCATATCCTGAAGAAATGATAATATAAAGTTTAGAAAGTGAATCATATCCAGGCATAAAACAAGGCCCATAATATTTTTCAAAAGATTGTATAACTTTATCAGCAGTTTTGAGTACCTCTACATGACCACTTTTAATAGAATTGTAAAGCTGATATGCCTCCATAAAAAATCCCCCTTTTTTCTAAGGAGGTATTCTATCATAAAACTATTTCAAACGCAAATTAAATTTTAATCATTTCACTGACCCAAAACTATTAAACGGAAAGATACGAAAACTAGCAGTTCCCAATATATCACTTTTCTTAATTAGACCAATCATTCTACTATCACTAGATGCCTTACGATTATCTCCCATTACAAAATAGTATCCTTCTGGAACTTCTGTATAACCTAATTGCAATAAAGAAAAGTCAGCAGTTATATTGCTATATGGGTCATCCACTTTTTTCATATTAATATAAAGTTTTCCATCTACAATTTCAATAGAATCTCCTGGAACGCCTATAACTCTTTTTACAAGTTTGGTTTTCATATAATTTAAAATAACAATATCTCCATATTGATAATTTTGATCATATTTTTTTAACAAAATAATATCTTTGTTTTTTAATGTAGGATACATAGATGTTCCATCTACTCTAACAGGTGTTACAATAAATGTTCTAATTAAAATAACAACTAAAATAATGATTACATAGGGAAATCCCTTTTTTATCCATTCCATATTATCACCATAGCAAAAATAAGACTATGCAGCCTTATTTTCCTTATTTCTTCTTTCTTTAATTCGAACTTGACCTTTGATATCTCTTAAATAACGAAGTTTGGCTTGTCTTACTTTACCACGTCTTACTACTGTTACAGAATCAATTTTTGGTGAATTCATTGGGAAAATTCTTTCTACTCCAACTCCACTTGAAATTTTTCTAACAGTAAAAGTCTTTCCAACTCCACTACCTTGAATTGCTGTTACAAATCCTTCAAAAGCCTGAATTCTTTCTCTTTTTCCTTCAATAATCTTTACATCAACTTTAACAGTATCTCCAACACGGAATTCTGGAATATCTGTTCTAATTTGACTCAATGTAATTTTTTCTACTAAATTCATGTTACACTCTCCTCTATAAAATCAATGATCATAGTTTATCATATTTCCAGCGGATCACGACGTAATAGATTTTACCATATATTTCTAATATATGCAAGCAATTTTCTAAAATTAAAGGGAAATTACCGTCTTCTTCCCCCTGCACTTTTTTCTTCTTTCTCCATAGCTGGTTTATCAATCATATAAATTAACTTCTGTTTTAATTCATGTTCTAAAAGAGCAATTTTTTGAAGAAGTAATGATACATATTTTTCATCCAAATATTTTTGATATTTATATTCAACAATGTCTCTATACCGAGACAAATCATTTAATGCATTCCTAAGAGTTACTCCAGCATCAGATGAAGTATCCTCTTCTCTCAGTGTATCTATAATAAGTTTTAAATACAAATCCAATTTTCTTTTTATTTTCTTTTTTAATACTTTTTCAATAAAAGACTGATTAATAATTACTAATTGATTTACCATAATTCCATCATATTCTACATTATTTTTAGGAACCAAACGATAACCATTTCGTTTTTGGAAATCACTAACCATACTTTGATTATCAAATTTTCCTTTTATAATAGAATAATGTTTCACCATTTTAATCATCTCTTTCTAATAAATCAGGTCTTCTCAATTTTGTTCTTTTCAACTGTTCTTCATATCTCCATTTTTCTATATTTGCATGATGCCCTGAAAGTAATACATCAGGAACCTTCATCCCTCTAAATATAGTAGGCTTTGTATAAACAGGATAGTCTAATAAATTATTATGGAAAGAATCCTCCATGTGTGACTCTTCTTTTATCACTCCATTTAATAATCTCACAATACTATCCGTTATTACCATGCTAGGAAGTTCTCCCCCTGTTAATACATAATCTCCAATGCTAATTTCGTAATCTGCTAATGTACGAATTCGTTCATCAAATCCCTCATAATGACCACATATAAAAATCAAATGTTCCATTTTAGAAAACGCATAGGCCTTTTGCTGTTTCCAAGTTTCACCCTGAGGAGTGACTAAAATCACTTTAGAATTTTCTTTTTTATAATGTTCTACTGCATCAAACACAGGTTGTGGCATTAATACCATACCTTTTCCCCCACCAAACCCATAATCATCTACTTTTTTATGTTTATCTAAAGTAAAATCTCGAATATCATGAATTTCAATTTTTACTTTCCCAGATTCAATTGCTCTTTTTATAATGGACTCATTTAAAAAGCCATCAAACATTGAAGGAAAAAGTGTCAAAATATCAATTTTCATTTAACAATCCTTCTACTACATGAATATCTATTCTTTTACGAGCCAAATCAATATTAGTTACAAATTCTGGAATATATGGAACTAAATGCTTTCTATCTTTATCAGTAATTACTAAAATATCATGAGCTTTACTTTTCATAATAAATGTAACTTCTCCTATAGGTGTTTCTTGATCATAAGCAGTTAGACCAATCACATCTTCTTTAAAGTATCCATCTACTTTGATATCCTCTCTTTTCATATATGCTTTTTCACCTTTATAAATAATAACATCATTAATATCTTCAATACCATCAAAAGTAAACATATCATAGTCTTTGTGTACTCGGTACGTTTTTATTACTAACTCTTCTTTATTTTTTCCAACATAAATTTTTTTATTTATTATGAAAGCCTCTTTCTTATATTCAAAATCAGATAGGAGTCGAACCTCACCTTTTAATCCATGGGTGTTTACAATTTCACCAATATATATATAATCCATATTACACCTACTTATCTAGTTCATATAAAATAATACTTGTTGCAACACCTACATTTAAACTTTCACAACGTTCATCCATTTCTATATATAAATATTCATCACATAAATCTAAAATAGTTTCTTCTACCCCTTGGCCTTCATTTCCCATTATTATAGCAAATTTCTCACAATTTTCAAGTTCTTTTATACTTTTTCCATAAGTTACCTTTGTTCCATAGACCTTATAATGCTGCTTTTGCAGTTTTGGAATCAATTCATACAAATCATCTACAATAATTGGAATGTGAAAAATCATTCCTTGACTAGAACGAATCACCTTAGAATTATAAGCATCTACAGTACTAGGACTCAAGATAATCATATCTACATGGAATGCTACTGCACTTCGAATAATTGTTCCTAAGTTTCCAGGATCTTGAATACCATCTAATATAATAATTCGATTTCCATAATTTTCTTCAAAATTAGGCTTTTCACAAAGACCAAAAATAGTTCCAGGGCTTTCTACCTCTGTGATATAATGAATTACATTATTACTCAAATAATTGGTTGGAACTGATAATGGAAAAAGTTCATCTTTTTCCAATAACAATTCTTTTAAATGACCCGTTTTATATGCTTCTAATACCAAGTGCCTACCTTCTACTAAAAATAATCCAGTCTTATCACGATATTTTTTTGTATTTAACTTTTTTAAATCTTTTATTTTTTTATTATCAATAGAAGTATAAAGCATAAAATCACCTAATTCATTGTAACATATTTTTAAAAATAAAGTCTATAATTCTAAAGAAAAAGAACAAACAAAATTGTTCTAACAAAGTTTTCTGACACCAGATAATATTTTTTCTTTATTTATTTTAGCACTTTCTAATTCTTCATTTGAGACTTGCAATCCTAGGAATAATCGTTCTTCTAAAGTTAGAGATTTCGCTAACTCCATTAGTTGTAAACAATCACTATATTGTTTAAAGCGAGACAAATAAAAATCTGTTGGCCCTAATGGTTTTGTATAACCAAAAAACAGAATTTCCATAATTTCATCATTCAAAATATTTCTAATTCTCTCTAAATCTTCTTTATTTTTAGCATGTTCTATAAGAGTAAGAGCCAAATCATTTCCACAAATATCAGCAACTCTCTCTTCTGGACAATAAAGCCAATTTTTTTGATACTTTCTATCATTTTTATGGCTAATGATTGAAGCTATTATTTGCAATATAAAAAAGAATGGATTTGGTAACTTCACAATTGTATCAAAAAATGCATCCTCTTTCGCTACATAAGCATTGCAGGCCTTCCAAAGAAACACTTGTGTATTTTCTTCTGAGCTTTCTCTTTTCCTTTGCTGATCGACATGTTCAATCTCATGTCTAACAAGAGAAACAGAATAATAAAATTTCTCATCTTTTTCTAATCGGTAAGAATCAAATGCTCTTTTAAAATTTGTTTCATATACTCTTAAAGTTCTTGCATTAGTATATTCTGCAACACTATCCTTCGAATAAGAATGAAATTCAATATCTCTCACATAATTATGGAGATTTTTATAAGATACTAAAAGTTCTACTAATTGTGCTATAAATCTTTTATCTATTTCTTGATGGCTTTTACTATAATCATAAATCAGTCTTAATATTTCGTCTATCATTTGTTCTTCTTTAATTGTTCTAGAATTTTGGTTTACAATATAATGTGGAAATGGTTTGCATAACAAATGATAAGCCATTGTTAGTTGATATTTCTTATCACTCATGTCACAATATTCTGGACTTAAAAATTCATATATATCTGGATTATATTGTGTCATTAAAGATTGATAAATTCTTTCTACTTGTTCATTCACAAAACCTGATTGAATTCCAAAAGCTGTCAATGCTTCCTGATAGCTTTTCTGCATATTATCCCCTTCTTTTAATAAGAACTACAATAACATCAACTTTATTCTTTGTCAAATTTGTATTTTAATATAAAATGTGCTATGATACACAGAAAAAAAGGGGGATTTTATGGAACAGTCTGAACTAGCTATAACTATAGAAAATGGAATATCTTTTTTTAGTCAAATTGAATCGTTTAACTTTTCTCTAAAACATATTGATATATTTGATAAGTTAGGGGCCAAAAACTTTGAAAAAATAAAAGCTGAAGCAATGAAAACAAATGCATCATTTCCATACTCAAGAGATTTTGTAAAGACCAGTCTAGAAGTGAATAAACGAGAAGCTGTCTCTTTTACTGAACAAATACTTGAATCAAATAGTGGAAAAGCACTTCTCACATTGCCAATTGAAAAACAAGCTATGGATTTATTTGATGGAGCCACTTTATTTCATTATGATGGAGAAGAAAGAACCATTATAGCTTCTAAAATTATCCTGTTTAGAACAGACTTATCTTATAATGCTTTATCTTTGGTACATGAAAATACCCATATTTTATTTAATAATCCTGCTCCTGCCAAAGGATTCCATATTCATTATAATGAGCTATTACCTATTTTGATGGAATTAATCGCCACAATGCGTTTTGAGGAAACATTAAGAGATCCAAACTTATTAAAACATTACATAGATATTAGAATTAAAACATTACGTGACCATATCACAGAATATATGCAAGGCTTACAACTAAGAGCCGCAGGAGTCAAAAATCATATAGCAATGGAATATTCAATTCACAATAGCTATTCTTATATTATAGCAATAATTTATGCACTACGTTTATTTGAACTATATAAAGAAGAACCTATAGCAATGAAAAAATGGATTCAAGATGCTATTACGCATCAAAGAAAAGTTGAAGATTTACTGGCAGATGCAAATGTATCTTTAAAGGATAAAGACACAATAAAAGCTACTGAAAAAGTTTTAAAAATGTATCAAAAATAATTTGATACATTTTTTTACAGTTTATCTTCGGATAAAAAAAGCCGCTAGTTGTTCTAATCCTCATTTGTTACATTCCTAGAACCAGTATAAGGATTTCCACTTCCTCCTTGAGAAAACATTAATTCTAGTGTAACAAATTTATATATTCCCAGAAAAAGGATTTTCTTTTGTTTTAAATTTACAATCATTAAAAATATACTCCCATATAGTTTCAATTCTTGATAAAACTGCGCTCCCCATTCCATCAATATCAATTCCATGTGTAAACAATAGTATATTCATATGCCACCTCTATGATGCTTATAACATAAAGCCAAACAATTATTTATTTTTTCCTAGAAATATTTAAAACAACCCCCATACTACATAACGTAATTAATAAACTAGAACCTCCATAAGAAAGAAAAGGAAGTGTTACTCCTGTAACAGGTATTAATCCAACAACAACGCACAAATTCAAGATGGCTTGAAAAGAAAGTTGAAAGATAATCCCAAATGCCAAATACTTTCCAAATAAATCTGAAGATTCATGAGCAATTCTAAAACCACTTATAATAATAAGAAGAAATAAAGATGCCACTATCAAAACCCCTAAAAAACCAAATTCTTCACTAATAATTGAAAAAATAAAATCTGTTTGTGGCTCTGGTAAATAAAAATGTTTTTGAATAGAATTTCCAAATCCTAATCCAAATAATCCACCTGGACCTATTGCATATAAAGATTGAATAATTTGAAATCCACTACCTAGAGGATCTTTCCAAGGATCTAGAAAAGACAAAATTCTAGCAAGGCGATATGGTGCTATAGCGATTAGCCCAATAATCCCAATAACTCCTATAATTCCAATTTTAAAGAAAAACTTAAAATTAACACCACCCACAAACAAAATTCCAATAATGGTCATAACAATAATAGTTCCAGTTCCAAAATCTGGTTGTAACATAATAAGACCAAATATAGATAGCGTAAGTCCCAGAATTGGAAGAACCCCTTTCTTCACACTTTTCATATCTTTTTCGTTTTTGCACAAATATTTAGATGTAAAAATAATAAGTCCTAATTTTGTAAACTCACTTGGTTGTATTCCAAATGATCCTATTCCAAACCAGCTCCTACTTCCATTTCGGACAGTTCCTATTCCAGGAATGAGTACTAAAATTAGCAATAAAATACAAAGTCCTAAAATTTTATTTGCATGTTTATGGTAAATATGAAAATCAATTTTGCTAATAAAGATCATTAAAATAACACCAATCAAGAAGAATAATCCTTGATTTTTAACAAACTTAAAGGGATCTTGAAATTTATATTCTGCCCAGATATAAGAAGCAGAATAAATCATAATTAATCCAAATATGGAAATGGCTAACACACTTAAAAATAATAACAAATTAAATTTTTTTTCTTTCACTATAACCACACTCCAAAAGCAAGTGCTACCATGGCTCCAATTAGACCAATAATCCAAAATAATTTTACGATATCTCTTTCATTCCAACCCAATTTTTCAAAAGTGTGATGAATTGGTGTCATAGGAAATATACGCTTGTGTGTCAATTTATAATATCCTCGCTGTATCAAACAAGAAACGGTTTCTACTACAAACACGATTCCAATAATAATCAATAATAATTCATGTCGTGTTAAAATTGCCAAAGCTCCCAATGTGGCGCCTAATGCCAAAGAACCAGTATCTCCCATAAAGACTTTTGCAGGACTTACATTAAAAATTAAAAATCCTAATAAAGACCCTACTAAAACAAAGGAAAAGATTGCCAAAGCATCATATCCTTCTAACCATCCTGTATTCCATGCAATTAGGCCAAATGCTAAAAATGCAATTACGGATAATCCGCCAGCCAAACCATCTAATCCATCTGTTAAATTTACAGCATTGCTACTAGCTACCAATATAAATAGAATAAATAAACCATAAAGCCATCCAATGTTTATTTTAATATGAAGTGTATGTATCCAAAGTAATGGTTCATTTCCACCTTTCATAAAAAGATAGAAGAAAATAATTGCAATAATTAATTGTAAAATCATTTTCGCTTTTTCTGTTAATCCTTTATTATTATGCTTTACAATAATTAAATAATCATCTATAAATCCAATCATAGCATATCCGATAAAGGTAAACAGAACAATTAATAAGCTATATGAAAAATTAATTTTATGCAACAAGTAAAGCAATAAAATAGTAAGAATAGTTGGTAAAAGAAAGATAAAGCCACCCATTGTCGGAGTCCCACTTTTTTTAGAGTGTGTTTCTCTTAAATAGATACTAAGAGATTGTCCTGCTTTTAAATTTTTCAATATCGGAATTAAGAAAATTCCACAAAATACAGCCAATAAAAATCCAATCATCATTGCAAATACAGATTTTGTTAATATAAGCATAGATACCTCCTATTCTGTCAACATCAAACGAATTGTTTCTCCCTCATAAATTTTTTCTCCTGCTTTTGGAGATTGATAAGATATTATTTCTCCAGTACCAGAAAATTCAACTTTAAAACTTCCTAACTTTGTCATAGCTTCTTTTACAGATAAGCCTGTTACATTTGGAACTTCTACATATTTTTTTTCACCATATTTATATTCTTTTTCACTTGCACCTTCTCTTTTTTTAATCCCCAAAGCATTAATAGCATCCAATAATACATTTCTAGCAATAGGTGCTGCTACTGTTCCTCCATATTGTGTGACCCCTTTGGCATTATCTATAGCAATATAAACAACAATTTCTGGATCATCAGCAGGAAGAAATCCCATAAAAGAAACAATATAATTGCCAACCATGTATCTGCCATCTTTTACTTTTTGAGCTGTCCCAGTTTTTCCACCCACTCGGTACCCCTCTATAAATGCATTTCCACCTGTTCCATTACTAACAACACTTTCTAATGCCATTCTCACTTTTTCACTTGTATCTTCACTAATTACTTTTCGAACAACTGTAGGTGAAGTCTCTTTAATAATCGTATTTGTTTCTGGTTCATTTAAACTTTTTACAATATATGGCTTTAATAAAGTTCCTCCATTAATCGCTGCGGAAACAGCAGTAATTTGTTGAATTGGAGTTACTGAAACACCTTGACCAAATGCAGTCGTTGCTAGCTCTACTGGTCCCACTTTATCTAGATTAAATAAAATTCCACTTCCTTCTCCATTTAAATCCACTCCTGTTTTTTGTCCAAACCCAAATTTTTTAATATAATCAAATAATTTATCTTTGCCAATTCTCTGGCCTAGGATAACAAATCCAGGATTGCAAGAATTTTCTACAACCTCTAAAAAGCTTTGTGTTCCATGTCCTCCATGCTTCCAACATTTAATACGAGCATTTTCTACTTTAATACTTCCTGTATCTGTAAACTTTTCTTTTTCTAAATCTACTAAATTTTCCTCTAATGCGGTAGCTAAGGTAATAATTTTAAAAGTACTTCCTGGTTCATATGTAGCCCAAATTGGTAAGTTACGATTAATTTCTTCAATTGTATAGTCAGAATAATGACTTGGTGAAAAGTTTGGTCTTGAAGAAATCGCTAAAATCTCCCCTGTTTTTGGATCCATAGCAATTCCCAAAGCTTGATCAGGATTATATTTAGATACTGCATTATCTAGTTCTCTTTCCAATGAAGCTTGTATTTCATAATTAATGGTCAACGTCATATTAATGCCATCTTGAGGTTTTTCATATACTTCATTTAATTGTAATCTAGCCCCTTTTGCATCACTAAAATATTTAATTGCTCCATAACTACCAGTTAAATATTTATCATACATCAGTTCTAAACCTGATAATCCTTGATTATCAATTCCAACAAAACCTAAAGTATGAGAAAGCACAGTGTCATAAGGATATTCTCTTTTTGATTCTTTTACCAAATATACCCCAGGAAGCTTTAAATCATTAATTTTATCAGCGATTTCATAGGAAAGCCTTCTCCCTTCTGGATGTACCCTTTCAATAGATGTTTTTTTACTTACATGTTTCATCATTTCTTCCTTAGATACATTTAAAATATTGGCTAATAACTCTGCGGTTTTATCTTTATCTTTTATTTGATTGGGAATTAAAACAAGAGAAGTAGTTGTAATGTTATCTGCTAGCACTACTCCATTTCGATCAAATATTTTTCCTCGATTTGCTTCAATCGGTAAATTTCTACTCCATAAACTAGATGCATATTTGTTTAGCTTTTTATATTGAAAAACTTGAATATAAAAAACTTTTCCAATAATAAGAATAAAAAATAAAAAAATAAATAATAAAACTATTTTCATTCTAGTGTGAATGGCTTTAAAGAACATAGATTTCACCTCTAGTAAAGAATATGTGCTAGTCCACAAAAAAAGAAGAAATTTTTTTCTTCTCTTTATTGTAATTTCAACCGCACCATTTTAATCATAATTTAATTCTACCTCATA
>CANEDJ010000046.1:0-10680 GCA_947426265.1 uncultured Mycoplasmatota bacterium
TAGAGGTGAATATAATGAAATTTCTAGAAAAAGTAAAAAATATGTTTACAGAAGAAGTAGAAGAAGAAATAACACCTGTTAAAACAGAAGTTCGAAAAGTAGAAATACCAGTTCCATTACCTGTTCAGAAAGAAGAGTCAAGTCCTTCTAATATTGAAACAGTTAATAAAACTGAAGCTGTTAAGCCAGAGGAAAAGCCAAAAGCACCAGTGTTTTTTGATGATAAAGACTTTGATAAATTGCCAACAGCATCTAATGTAGAAAAAAAAGAAGAAAAACAGGAGCCAATAAAGGCGCCTGCTCCGAAACCTTCTGTGAAACCAGAACGAAAAGAAGCCTATGGAGGAAAAAGTCCTGCTTATACAGCTTCTACTTTCAAAGAAGAAAAGAAAACGTTTAAACCAACTCCAATTATATCTCCTGTGTATGGAGTATTAGATAAAAATTACAAAAAAGATGATATTGCACCTAGAAAAAAAGTAACTCAAAATAGTAATTCCAAAGAGCTTACTGTAGATGATATAAGAAATAAAGCATTTGGAACATTAGAAGATGAATTGGAGACAACATTGTTTGGAAATATGCCTCCTATTACTGAAAATTTAGATACTGAAAATGATATGGATTTAGATTTATTTGATGAACTGGAAGTAAAAGAGGAAATTCCAAGTGAAATCGTAGAAAGCAACCCAACACCTTCTAGATTAGAACGTAATAGAGAATTAGAACTATTAGATGAAGTAGAAGATTTAGAACAAATGGTAATTAATGAAAGACCAGAACTTCCAACTGTTCAAGAAGAATCTTTTGTAGTAAATACCAATCAAAATATGATTGAAGATGAAATGGATAAGATTTGTAGTGAGCCAAGTGAGGAACTTGAAAATGATACAAATTTAACAGAGAGTGACTTATTTAATTTAATTGATTCTATGTATGAAAAGAAGGAAGGTGAAGAATAGTGGAAGCAATGGAATTATTACCAATCATATTATATATTCTTTTGATTATATTAGTAGTAGTGGCTATCGTATTTCTAGTACGCTTAATTAAGATTGTTGGCAAAGTAGATAGAGTAGTCGATGATGTTGAGATAAAAGTAAAAAAGTTAAATGGCCTATTTGAAATTGTAGATAGAACTGCAGATACATTAAATGTGGTAAGTGATAGAGTAATAAGTGGAATTGTAGGAGCAATAAACACTATATTTAGAAAGAGAAAAAAGAAAGGTGAGGATACTTATGAGTAAGAAAAAAAGTGGATTAGGAAAATTTTTATTAGGGGCAGGAATAGGAGCAGGACTTGGAATTTTGTTTGCGCCTAAAAGTGGAAGTGAAACAAGAAAAGAATTGAAGCAAAAATTTGATGATATGATTCGTAAATTAAAAGATATAGATGCCGAAGATGTAAAAGAGACAATTGAAAATAAAATTTTTGAAATTAAAGAAGCAATGGCTGATTTAGATAAAGAGAAAGTTTTGAAAGTTGCCAAAAAAAAAGCAAAACAAATAGGTGAAATGGCAGAAGAATTAGTTGATTATGCAGTAGAAAAAGGAACACCAGTTTTGGAAAATGCAGCAAATGCAATTAGAGAAAAAGCAATTGAAGTAACAAAAGATGTTTTAACAAAATTAGAAAAAAATGAGAAATAGAACTTTTAAAAGTTCTATTTTAATATAGGAGTAAATATGGAAATAGTAGTGGAAGGAAAAGGAAAACAGTTAGTAACTCCTGATTTAATTATGTTACATTTAAATTTTGTAACAAAGGGAGTTACTTATGAAGAAGTATTAGAAAAAGGAATTGAAAATGTACAACATTTTATAGAGTTGTTGGTTCAAAATCATTTTAATAAAGATGATATGAAAACTAGAAGTTTTGTAATTCGTGAAGATAATAAATATAATGAGGTAACGAGAACTTATGAAAAAGACGGTTTTTCATTTAATCAACAAGCGTTTCTAACGTTTGATTATAATAAAGATATTATGGCTGATCTAATGGTTAAGTTATCCAAAATAGAAAATGCTCCATTATGTCACTTATCTTTTGGAGTAAAAGAGGAAAAAAATATAAGACGAAATATATTGAAAGATGCTTATAAAGAGGCAGAGGAACAGGCTTTGGCAATCGCTTTAGCAGCTGGTAAGACTTTAAAAGTTTGCGAAAAAATAGACTTTAAGCCATTTTCAACATCATATATTTCTTCTTCTACATTAGATGGAACTATGATGAGACAGTCTGAAGTTTGTTATTCTGGAGCAGTAGAAAAAATTACAAATGTTTTTACACCAGAAGATATAGAATTAACAGAAACTATTTATTCTCTTTGGATTGCAGAGTAAAGTGTTAAAAATTTAACACTTTTTTTGATGCTTGTTTGGGTTTGGCTTTTATCCTTTGCATTTTTTATTGTGATACATGTAATAAAGAGAAAGGAGAATTGCTATGAAACAAGTATTTCAAATGTTCACAAGTTTTGCAGTTACTTTTTTTACCTATATATTTGGAAAAATGGATATGGCACTGATTACTTTATTAGTAGTAATAGGAGTAGATTTAATATCTGGACTTGCCAAAGCCTATATCACAGGGAATTTGAGTGCTAGTAAAGGAATGAAAGGGTTAGTAAAAAAAATCAGTTACTTATCTATAGTAGCTGTGGCAGTAATTGTAGACCAACTTTGTAAAAGTGGTGATGTGATTCGAACTTTTGTCATTTACTATTTTGTGATTAATGAGTGTCTTTCTATACTAGAAAATGCAGTTGCAATGAAACTTCCAATCCCCAAAATTTTAGTGGATAAACTTGAACAGTTAAAAGTAGATGCAGATAGTAAAACATAATATTTAAAATAAAAATGAAGTGCTGAATAAATTTTTGCACTTCATTTTTATTTTAATATTTTTCAAATCTAACAACGAATTATAGAATGTCTTGTAAATATTTTGTAAATAATTATAAAAAATGGTATAATAGAAACTGTGAAATAAAGGAGGAGAATTATGCAAGGATTAACGCGTGATGAAGTTGAACATGTAGCAGATTTAGCGAATCTTGTTTTAACAGAAGAAGAAAAACAAAAATTCTCTCGTCAATTGAGTGATATATTAGCAGATATTGAAAAAATTGGCGCTGCTGACATAGAAGATGAAAATAAAATTTTAATCGCTCCAACAGAAAATCATGATTTGTATCATGATGATGAAACTGTAGAAAGCTTAAAAAATGAAGAAATAGAAAAGAATGCAAACAAAACAAGTGGAGATTATATTTCAGTACCAAAGGCTTTAGATGACTAGTTATTTATCATTGTCTTTGAATGAAATTCATTCAAAACTAGTAAATAAAGAAATAAAGCCACTTGATTTGGTATTAGAAGCATTCGATAAAATTGAAAAAAATGAAAATTTAAATGCCTTTATAACACTTAATAAAGAAAGTGCAATAGAAGAAGCAAAAAGATTAGAACAAGAAGAAGTAAAGGGTCTTTTATTTGGAATGCCAATTGCAATAAAAGATAATATTGTGACTAAAAATTTAAAAACAACTTGTGCTTCTTATATGTTAGAAAATTTTGACCCAATTTATGATGCAACAGTAGTTGAAAAAATAAAAGCAAATCATATGATTATAATTGGAAAGACCAATATGGATGAATTTGCTATGGGATCAACAGGTGAAACAAGTTATTTTGGTAATATTTTAAATCCTTGGGATTTGACAAAAGTACCAGGTGGTAGTAGCAGTGGAAGCGCAGCAGCAGTAAGTGCTGGAATTACTCCATTTGCACTTGGTTCTGATACTGGTGGAAGCATTAGACAGCCATCTAGTTTTTGTGGTGTTGTTGGAATGAAGCCTACATATGGAAGAGTTTCTAGATATGGACTCATTGCATTTGCTTCCTCTTTAGATCATATTGGTCCAATCACAAGAACTGTATATGAAAATGCTGCACTTTTAGAAGCCATAAGTGGTGAGGATACTAATGATTTAACTTCTTCTAGTAGAGTAGTTCCACATTATATAGATTATTTAAACCAAGAAATAAAAGGACTAAAAATTGGAGTCCCAAATTATTATATGAGTGATGTTATTAATGAAGAAGTTCGAAATAAAATGAAAGAAATCATTATGTTATTGGAAAACTTGGGGTGCGAAATTGACTTTATTGATATAGATTATTTAGAGTATGCAATTCCACTTTATCAAGTAATTGCTTTGGCTGAAGCGAGCAGCAATTTGGCTCGTTATGATGGGATTAAATTTGGACATGCTACAAACTCTTATCAGTCTTTAGAAGAATTTTATAAAAAAACTCGTAGTGAAGGGTTTGGAGATGAAGTTAAGAGAAGACTTATGATAGGGTCTTATGTTTTGAGTGGAAAGAATGCAAATATTTATTATGAAAAAGCATTAAAAATAAGAAGAAAAATGGTAGATAGTTTTAAGGAAGCATTCACTAAATATGATTTGTTAATTGGTCCTACAAATACTGATGTAGCTTATTTATTAGGAACAAAGCAGGATGACGCTTTGAAAAGTTTTTATGATGATTTATTGACAATTCCTTTGAATATGGCAGGATTACCAGCCTTATCTCTTCCAGTTGGCTTCAATCATGATCACATGCCAATTGGAATGCAGATTATTGGAAACTATTTTAAAGAAGAGACAATTTATACTTTAGCATCTGCATTAGAAAAAACTTTAAATTTAGATTTGGAGAGTGGTAAAAAATGCTAGTACCAACAATTGGAATAGAAATCCATGTAGAATTAAAAAGTAAGGGAAAAGTGTTTTCAAAAGGGAAAAATGAATTTAGTACACGTCCAAATACAAACGTAACAGTTCTTGACTTGGGTTATCCAGGAACACTACCACAACTTAATAAAGAAGTTGTTAATATGGGAATTGCGGCCTCTTTAGCATTTCATGCAGAAATTGCTAGAGAAATGCATTTTGATAGAAAAAATTATTTTTATCCAGACCTTCCAAAAGGATATCAGATCACACAGCAAAAAACGCCAATTGGAAGTAATGGGTATATAGAAATAGAACAAAATGGAATAAAAAAACAAATTCGTATAGAACGGTTACATATTGAGGAAGATACTTGCAAAAGTATTCATACAGAACATGCAACTTTATTAAATTTTAATAGAGCAGGGGTTCCTCTTATTGAAATTGTAAGTCGTCCTGATATTGAAAGTGCAGAAGAAGCTGTTTTGTATGTTGAAAAATTAAGAGAGACCTTATTATATTTAGGAATAAGTGATGTTAAAATAGAAGAAGGAAGTATGCGTTGTGATGTCAATGTTTCATTACATGAAAAAGGAAAACCACTTGGGACAAAAGTAGAAATTAAAAACATTGGTTCTATTAGTAATGTAGGAGTAGCTATTAACTATGAAATAAAAAGGCAAACTGAAATGTTAGAAAATAATGTAAAAATAGTGGAAGAAACAAGACGCTTTGATGATAAATCGATGACAACAATTGCTATGCGAACAAAAGAGACTGGAAATGACTATCGTTATTTTCCAGAACCAGATTTGCCTTATATTCATGTAAGTGAAGAGTGGATAAAAGGGGTAGAAGTTAAAATGCCAGTTATGCCTGAAGTATTAAGAATAGAATATCAAAACTTGGGTGTAAATGAAAAAAACATAAACGCTATTGTGGCTAATAAAAAAATGTGTGATTTTTATGAAAAAATGAGAAAAACTATGAATCCTGTTATTTTATCTAACTTATTAACTGGGGATATTATTGGCTTTATGAATAAAAACTCTTTAGAATTCGAAGATATCAAATTAGATGAAAATAACTTGAAAGATTTTGTAGTGGCATTAGAAAATCGTGATATTTCTTCAAAACAAGGGAAAGAAATCTTACCAATATTAATGACCGAAGGCGGGGATTATGAAGCACTTATCAAAAAACTTGGAGTAAAACAGATTAGTGATAATGATTCTTTATTAGAACTGATTAATCAAGTAATTGCTCAGAATCCAGAATCAATAGTTGATTTTAAAGCAGGAAAAGATAGAGCTATAAAATATTTAATGGGACAAATTATGAAAGCTTCTAAAGGACAAGCAAATCCAGCTTTGGTTAATAAATTATTGGTAGAAGTTTTAGAAAATTTATAATTTGCGAGAAAAAAAGAAATATAGTATAATGAGAATACAAATGGGGTGATAAAATGGCATCTGTTTTAAAGTTTTTAAAACGTCATATTATAGCAATTATTATACTTATCATTTTTTTGATTATAGGAATTGTACTTTTTATTTTTGTACGCCAAATATTAGGATCAGGGAATGAAGGAACAATCTATGGTAATAGATTAGATGGAATTGAAAAAATAGGGCTTAAAAATGAAACATTAGATAAGATAAGTACTGAGATAAAAAAGAATGAATTTGTCAAAAAAGTGACTTATCGTGTTGAGGGAAGAACCATCAATTACACAGTTGATGTAGCACCAAATACAACTATAGAGAACTCTAAAAAAGTAGCAGAGCCAATTTTAGCTACTTTAAATAATGAAGAAAAAACTTTTTATGATATTCAAATTTTTGTTACATGTAATGAAGCAGAGAGTGAAGGATATCCAATAAATGGGTATAAACATAGAACGAGTTCTGAATTTGTATGGTAGGGGCTAAATGGAGGTTTTTATGAAAAAAAAGAATATTGTCATTATGAGTGTTCTTATTATGTTAGCGCTTTTCATTTTTGGAATAGGCTACTATGTTTTAAATAGACCCGATAAGGACACAACTTTAACGATATTGGAAAATCGTTGGATAGAAAGCAATAAAAATAAATTGATTGATTTATCAATAGTAAATCAAGTACCAGTGTTGAACTATAATGGTAGTGGGTTAATATTTGATTTTTTAAACTCTTTAGAAAAAGATACAGGACTTTCATTTAATAAAGTTTCAATTACAGCAACAGAAAAGCCAAAAACAGAATATTCTATTATGGCAACGAATCAGCTTATGAAAAATGATTTGCTATTTTATGAAGATTGTTATGCAATAATAACAAAGGAAAATGTAAAATATAATAAATTATCAGATGTGAAAGGAATTACTTTAGGGGTATTAAATTCTGATTTAGATAGTATTAATAAATATTTACAAGGAAGTGTTATTACATTAAAAACATATGATAAGGTAGAAGATTTGGTTGCAAGTGTAGGAACAGAAACAGAAGCTATTGCACTTCCAAAAACTACTTATTTAGAAACTATTATTAAAAATAATTTTATTATTTCTTATAACATTACAGAATATCCAATTTATTATGTATTAAGACTTGGGAAAACAGAACGATTAAATACCATTTTGAAAAAGTATTATCAAAAATGGCACAATGAAAATTATGAAGATTCTTATAATAATTATGTATCTTCAACTTACTTTAATTTTAAAGATATTGATGATAAAGAGAAAGCAAAATTTAAAGGGAAACGTTATGTATATGGATTTGTTAATGATGCTCCATATGATATTATGGTAGGATCAAAATTACGTGGTTATAACAGCAGCTTCTTAAAAAAATTATCTCTTTTAGCCGATATCGAAATATCATTCCAAGAATATAGTAATATTTCTAGTATGGTAAAAGATTTTAATGCCAACAAAATTGACTTAATGTTTGATAATTATGAGCCAATGAAATATAACTTAGATGTCATCAATACAGTGTCTACTTATGATGAAAAAGTAGTTATTGTATCTCATAATAGTGAATTATTAACAGTTAATTCATTAGCTTCTTTAGAAGGAAAAAAAGTAATGACTCTAAAGAATTCCATTATATCTTATTACTTAAAAGCAAGTAATGTAAAGGTTGATGAATATGATTCTTTAGATCAATTACTAAAAAAAGTTAAAAATGATAGTATAATAGCAATTGATTATGAGAATTATAAATACTATAAAGATAGCAAATTAAAAAAATATAAAATTGATTATATGGAGTCTTTAGAGGAAGATTACGGATTTGTTATTCGTGATATCAAGGATAATAAAGTATTTGGAGAACTATTTAACTTTTATTTATCTTTTGTAAATGAAAAAGATATATTAAATGATAGTTTTTATAGTTTATCAAAAGAAGATAAAGTATCTTTAGATGGAAGTCGCTTATTAATATTCTTTTCTGCATTCAGCATTTTTGCAATTGCAATTGTAGGATATTTAAAATTAGGAAAAGGAAAAAATAAAAACAAAAAAATCTCTAAAGAGGATAAATTGCGTTATATTGATTCCTTGACATCTTTAAAAAATCGTGTATATTTAAACGATAATATTGAAAAGTGGGATAGTTCAGAAGTATATCCACAAGCTATCATTATTGTTGATTTAAACAATGTTGCTTACATTAATGATAATTATGGCCATCAAGAAGGGGATAATGTTATTAAAGAGGCTGCAAATATTTTAATTCGTGGTCAAATAGAAAATAGTGATATTATTAGAACAAATGGAAACGAATTCTTAATTTATTTGGTAGGTTATGATGAAAAACAAGTGGTTGCTTATAATCGAAAATTAAATAAAGAATTAAAAGAGCTTTCTCATGGGTTTGGAGCAGCGAGTGGTTATAGTATGATCAATGATGCAATTAAAACAATTGATGATGCTGTAAATGAGGCAACATTAGATATGCGAAACAATAAAGAAGAACTTAACAATTAGGAGGTTCCAATGAAGCAGATAAAAACTCTTATTAAAAACTTATATCAAGTAACTATGAAACCAGAAATGAGAGTTTTACCAGGCAATTTGGCCTTCTTTTTTGTACTATCTATTGTTCCTATTATTACATTAATTGGTTTTATCGCTTCATATTTTTCTATTTCTATCGATTCTTTGGTTGATTTTTTGCTTTCTACACTTCCAAAGGAAGTTACCAAAGTGCTACTTCCATTTATTGAAGGAAAGGGAATTGATGGAAATATTATTTTTTATATGATTACAGGATTTATTGTAGCATCGAATGGAGCACATTCTCTTATTTTAACTTCTAATATTTTATATGAAATACCACATTCAGAATTTTTAAAAAGAAGAATAAAAGCTTTATTTTTAACGATTCTTATGGTTAGTTTATTTTTCTTTGTTGTTGTATTCTTGGCTTTTGGAAATATTATTGTTAAGTTTATATTAGATTTAGAATTTATGAGACAAGTTAGTAAGTCTGTATATTATTTGTTTGTATTTTTGAAGTGGCCAATTGCATTTTTCTGTATTTTCTTTTTGGTGAAAATGATTTATACAATGGCACCAGATGAACGAATTCCAAGCCGCTATGTAAATAATGGTGCTATTTTTACAACTTTAGCATGGTCACTTGTTACAGCAATTTATTCTTATTATGTAGCAAACTTTACAAATTATGACATTTTTTATGGAAGCTTATCTAATATTATTGTATTAATGATGTGGGTCTATATTCTCTCTTATATTTTAGTAGTTGGAATTGCAATTAATACAGAAGGTTATAAAAAAGATGCGAATAAAATAGTGTAGTTAGGACAAAATAGAAATGGCTACATATTTTTACTGATATGTACCATTACAGACTACATAGTAATAGTTATCGAACAATAAAATACTATGGGAAGAGTGATCAGCACTCTTTTTTTGTTAAATTTTTTTATGTTAGGAATTTGTACTTAATATGTAGAATAATACTATTGAAGCAGAAGATTATTATCTATTTGACAATAGTATGGATAACTATTATAATGTAGATAGTAGATCTTCCAAAGACGAGGAGGTAAAAATGGAAGATTTAGTACAAAAGATTAGAAATAATCTAGATATTAGTACAATTTATGGGCTTCGTTTTGATAGGAGTTTTAAGAATGTGTATAAAGATAAAAATCAGTTGAAGAATATGATACGAACATTGTTTCAAGAAGAAATATTTGATATTGAGTGTTTTAGAGATAAGGAACTAGTAAGAGATAATGTTAATTTAAAATGTGGAATCTGTGATTTGATTGCAGAAACAAAAGATAATATATTATTGATAGAAATGCAAAATAAAAATTTGAATGATTTTAAGAAAAGATTAAAACGATATGTGTCAATATTATATGCAACGCAAGAGTTTAAGGAAAGCTATTATGAGATAAAACCAATTAAAGTGTATTTAATTTTAAATTATGAAGATGGAGAAAAACAGGTTTTAAAAAAATATTCTGAAATAGAGAGAAAATTAAAAGAAGAATTTGACTATTTATCAGAAATAGTAGTGTGGAATATACAAGAGGCTTTAAAAGTAAAAAAAGGATATGATTATGACTGGGCGAAATTGTATGTATTGGACAAATATTCAAAAGAAGAAGCTTTAAATATATTAGAAAGTTTATATCAAGATGGAAAGTTTAAAGACGCAGTAGAAAAAATAGTGATATATAATTTAGATATAAAAACCTATCAGAAGTTAAAGGAGGAGAAATATATGATAGAAACTACTTTTGAATTTGAAACATCAGGGCTTAGAGAAGAAGCAAAAAGAATAGGATTAATGGAAGGTCGAGAGGAAGGAATAAGAGAAGGGAGAGAAGAAGGAAAAAAAGAAGGAATAAAAGAGGGAAAAAATATAATGTACCCATAAATCTGGACATTTAAAGAAGAAGGTATCCT
>CANEDJ010000047.1:0-10603 GCA_947426265.1 uncultured Mycoplasmatota bacterium
AGTCAGTATTAAATACAAAATCTCTCTTGTAACTGACTATATATATCATACAAGGATAATATGACAATAGATATAAATAACTGTGATTTCAATAATGACTATTTTCATTTTACTAATAGGGCAAATATATATAACATATTAAATGCTGGATTATGCCCTTTGACTGGAGCAGCCAGTCAATTGGTAGGAGATAAACCAAATGTTTCTTTATCAAAAGGTGGGAAAGGAATTATGGGGATCATAAACTCTTTTATTTATATGTTTAGTAAACAAACGAAAATATCTCAGATTCCAGAAGAATATAGAAAATATTTTCTTGAAATATCTGACTTTACATCAAGTGATTTGATCCCTAAAGATATAGTTTGTAAAGCAATGATTAGAAAATTACAAGATGAGGTATACCTTCGAGTAGATCTAGAGGAAGAACAACTTGAAAGTGCCAATATTGGGGGCTTAACAGGTTATGATATAAAATTGCCATTGGCAATTGATAAATCAAAAATAAGAGTTATTGCAAATGCTAATAATGATGTTTTAAGTGCATATGATGTCGCCTTTCATATTTATGAAAAAACAAAAAATATAGATATTTTTAGAATGATGCATGAAGATTTCTTTTTTATGTTTGAAAATCTGGAAGCAAAGTTAGTTATGGATTGTAATAGTGGTTATGCTACAAAAAAATAAATAGATATTACTATGGTTAATTTAAAAAAATTGACCATTTTTTATAATGAATAGGAAAAGATACTAAAAAATTAAGTAGAGCAAATCCAAACTTTTTCTTGTCGTAATAGTGATTATTTGGTATAATTTTATATAGAATATGAGAGTGTGGTAAGATGAAGAATAAAGGGCAAGCATTGGTCGAATTTATTATAATATTACCAGTTTTATTGCTATTAATATTAGGAGCAATAGACTTTGGAAATATTCTTTATAAAGAGTATACATTAGAAAATGATTTGGATTATATAGTTGAATTAGTAAGACAGAATAAAATGACTGAAGTAGATTACTATGTAAAACAAAAAGAATTGACAAAAAATATAGAAACCAAAAGTACAACAACTACGATCACCTTGTCAAAAAAAGTAGTAGTGAATACACCAGGACTGAATCGGATCTTAGGGAAGAACTATCAAATCAAGGCGAGTAGGGTGATATCAAATGAATAAAAAAGGACAAGTCCTTGTGCTATTTTTAATCTTATTGCCATTTTTATTGTTATTGGTTGGCTTAATTGTAGATTTAGGACTTGCTTATAACGAGAAAAGGAAAATGGAACATGCCATTATAGATTCTATTGGTTATGCACTTGATCATATAAATGAAGAAGAAACTGTTATAAAGATTAATATGACGAATCTATTAAAAGAAAATATCAAAGACATTTATGAACTTAGAATTGAAATAAATGATGGTAAAGTTTATGTAAGAATAGAAAAACGGATAGATACCATTTTTCTACCTAAAAATCAGATTATAAAATTATCATATCAAGGTGAAGTTATAAACGGAGAAAAAAGAATTAAGAAAGAGGGATAATATGGCATTAGAAAAAGCAAAAGTATTTACAGTTGCTTCCGTAAAAGGTGGAACAGGAAAAACAACAACACTTTTAAATCTAGCAGGTATTTTTAGCCTTCAAAAAAAGAAAGTATTAATTATTGATTTAGACTTATATGGTGGAGCAATTGCTCTTTCTTTAAACATTCCCAATGAACAAGATATTTATAGATTAGTAGATGATCTAAATAGTAATCGTTTTGAAATTATTGATAGATATTTAGTAAAATATAACGACTATATTGATGTAATTCCTTCTCCAAAAGATCCTAGAAACGCAAGTAAAATAGGAAGTAAATACATTTCGGTTGTACTATCAAAAGTAATTTACAGGTATGATGTTATTTTAATAGATACCAACCATTTTTTAAATGATATTACCTTAGTAGCTTTAGATGCAAGTGATCAAGTATTGTATGTCATTAACAATGATCCATCTAATTTAAAAAACATGGCAACTAGAATTGCCATTCATAAAGATATGGAACAGGATAATTACAAAATCATTTTGAATGAATCCACGCATCCAGGAAAAGAGCAATTCTCAAAATATGATGTGAAAAATATTTTAAAAGAGAATATCGATTATGTAATTCCAAAAAACTTTTATTTAAAAAATATAGACAAATATATATTAGAAGGCAATATTTTAACACTCCAAAAAGGCGTTGCTTCTAAGTATAAGAAAACAATAGATAGTTTAAAAAATATAGCAGAATCCTTAATGAAAGATAAAAAATAGGAGGAATTTATGGCAAAGAAAAAATTTGTTGAAGAATTTGACGTTCAAATAGAAACTCCAGAAGTTGCTTATGTTTCAGATTATGAAGCATTTCCTAATAAAATATTGTTAGATGAACTTCGTACTAAAATCATTCAAAATTTAATTGATAATAATATTACCAAAGCAAGAGATATGACTGATTTTGTGAAGACTGAAATTGATAAAACTATAGATGGATATGATTTATCAAATGTTGAAAGAAGTTACTTATACAACTTGATTGATAATGAAATCAGTGGAAATGGGCCATTAACGGAGTTATTAGAAGACCACGATATTACAGAAATTATGGTAAATGGAAAAGATGAAATTTATATTGAATTGGAAGGTCGTGTTGTAAGAGATAACAGTATTTCTTTTATCAATGAAGATCATATTTTAAGAACCATTCAAAGGATGATTCAACCACTTGGAAGAACCATTGATACAGCAAACCCAATGGTCGATGCAAGGCTTGTAGATGGTTCCAGACTCAATGCAGTTATTCCACCACTTTCCTTAAATGGACCAGTTTTGACAATTCGTAAATTTAAAGAAGAATTAGCAAACATTGAGGACTTTTTAAGGACAGGAGCACTTACTCCATATATGGCCAGATTTTTAGAAGCATGCGTAGAAGCAAAACTAAACATTATTATTTGTGGGGGAACAGGAAGCGGAAAAACAACGCTTTTAAATGTATTATCTTCTTTTATCTCTCCAGATGAGAGACTTATTACAATTGAAGATGCAGCCGAACTTAGGTTGGAACAAGAGCATGTTATCTCTCTAGAAACAAGATTAACCAATTATGAAGGGGAAGGGGCTATTACAATTCGAGATTTGGTAATTAACTCCCTTCGTATGAGACCAGATCGTATTATTGTTGGAGAAGTTCGTGGAAAAGAAGCTTTTGATATGTTACAAGCAATGAATACTGGGCATAATGGATCTTTAACAACAATGCATGCCAATAGCCCAATTGATGCATTAAATCGTTTAGAGACTATGGTATTAATGGCTGGTATGGAAATTCCAATTAGAGCTATTCGTGAATATATTGAAGGAGCTATTAATATCGTTGTTCAAGTATCTAGATTAACAGATGGAAGAAGAAAAGTAACAAGCATTTGTGAAATAACGGGAATAGAGGATAATGCAATTAAAATGGAAGAGATTTTCACTTTTAGACAAGATGGCGTGAAAGAAAATGGAGACGTATTAGGAGAGTTCATTTTACATGATCGTATTCCAAATGTTTATAAAACAATAAAGTCAAGAGGAATTAATACTCTTATGGATATATTTGATAGAAAGTAGGTGATTCTAGTGCCACATTTGGGAGAAACTGGTTTTAATTTGGAAGCTCAAGAAAAGCCAACAAATCAAGATTTAACAATTACATATACTCCAGATAACTTAGTAATGCGATATACCTATACAGTTTTAAAAAATGGTATTCCAAGTAGTAGTGAAAGTATTGATGGAGAAAAACCAGTGAATATTGTATTAGATGAATCAGGAACTTACCAAATCAAAATAGAATCCTATGATTATTACAATCGAAAAACGGAAATAGAAAGCGGAGTTTATAAAATAGATAAAGATGCTCCAGTTATTATATTAGGAAGTGACTCTTTAAAAATGAGAGTCGGATCCATTCTTTATCCGATGGCAGATGTAAAAGCTTATGACACACAGGATGGAGATTTATTAGATCAAGTAACAACCAATGTAGAAGAACTGGACTTTGATGAAATTGGACTAAAAAAATTAGTTTATACAGTTACTGATAGTGCGGGAAATACAACAACAAAAACCATGATGATCAATGTTGTTAAGGATGATACTTTTGGAATTATTTTGATTCAGTTAGGTATTATAGCAGCCTTAGTAGGTATTATCTTTGCAATGTTATCTTATAGAAGAAGTGTAAAGTTAGAACAAAGGATTAGAAAATATAGCATTGAATCTTTAAATGATCATTCATTATCTTTATTTGATCGATATTATCAATTCTATGCAAAACTATTAAAACGGATCAGTAAATATGTTTCAAAGTCTGTTTTCCTAAAAAAATATTCAAATCGATATGAGAAATATGTTGGAATTATGGGAGACGAAAATAGAACAGGAATAGATTTTGTATCGGCCAAAATATTAATCGCTATTTTATTTGTTGTCATTGCAATTATTTCTGCCACTTTACAAATCGAACTTATGAATTCTTATGAAATCGTTTTTCCATTTCTATTTGGTTTCTTTGTCCCTGATATTTTATATATTTCAAAACATAAATTGCACCGAAAACATATTGAAAATGATTTATTACAAGCCATTATTATTATGAATAATGCGTTTAAATCCGGAAGAAGTATCACGCAAGCAATTGAACTCGTAATGACCGAATTAGATGGTGCAATTGCAAAAGAATTCAAAAAAATGCGTGCAGAACTTTCTTATGGACTCTCTGTCGATGTAGTATTTGGTAGATTTGCCGATCGAATTAAATTAGAAGAAGTGAATTATTTAACAGCTTCTTTAAGTATTTTAAATAAAACAGGAGGAAATATTATTAAGGTGTTTTCTTCTATTGAAGAATCATTATTCAGTAAAAAGAAATTGTGGTTAGAATTAGAATCACTTACTAGTAGTTCTAAAATGATTATGTATGTATTATTCTGTGTTCCTGTTTTATTTACAATTTTTGTAAGTGTTATCAATCCAGATTATTTCTTACCTTTTTTTACAACACCACTTGGAATTATGTTATCTTTTCTTATTGTTATTTTATATGTTATTTATATTATCTGTGTCAGAAAAATTATGGCGGTTAGGATGTGATGGGTTTGAGAAATAATATTATTCGAAAGATTTATCGTGAAAAAGATTTAGATAGAATTCAAATGCAGATAGATATGCTAGGCGGAAAATCAAAATTTGATGCAACAGCATTCATTAATCTTCAATTGCTTTCTTCATTGATTGTATTTTTAGTTGTATTATATGAATCAAAACATGCTTATATTTTTGCGCCTGCGATTACGCTTGGTTGGTACTATGCATATTATTATTTGATTATCACAAAACCTTTAAAGATGCGCATTCGAAAACTTGATCATGAAGCTTTATATTTTTTTGAAATTTTAACCTTGACCTTAGAATCTGGAAGAAATCTTGAAAATTCTTTAGAAGTTACAGTAGCTAATGTGAAGTCAGAATTATCAGATGAATTTAAAAGAGCATTATTAGAAGTTCATTTTGGGAAATCTCTATTAGAAGCATTAGAAGATATGAAAAAAAGAATTCCGTCAGAAACAGTTAATAACATTATTTTAAATATTACACAAACGAATATTTTTGGAAATAGTATTTTGGATACAATGTATAATCAGATTGCGTTTCTAAGAGATAAACAAATATTAGAAATCAAAGGACAGATTAACAAAATCCCAAATAAAATAAGTATAATATCAGTATTATTTGTTGTACCACTGATTATGATTCTTATTTTAGGACCATTTCTACTTAATTTTTTGGGATAAATGAAGTATAATAGTAATAGGAGATGAAAAATATGTATCATTTTATAGGAATAAAAGGGACTGGCATGAGTGCATTAGCACAAATTATGCATGATTTAGGATATGAAGTAGAGGGTAGTGATAAACCAGACCATTTTTTTACAGAAGACGCATTATTAGAAAAAAATATTCGGATTCTTCCTTTTGATGAAAAGAATATAAGAACTGGTATGATTATTGTGCAAGGAAATGCATTTAATGATCATAATCCAGAAGTAGCGAAAGCCAAAGAATTAGATTTAAAAATTTATACTTACCAAGAAATGGTTGGACGACTAACTGGAATGTTTAAAACAATAGCAGTTTCAGGATGTCATGGAAAAACAACAACAACAGCAATGTTATCACATGTATTATCCAATATTACTGGTTGCAATTATTTGATTGGAGATGGAAGTGGAAAAGCCAGCAAAGAAAATTCTTATTTTGCACTAGAAGCTTGTGAATATAAAAGACATTTCTTAGATTATGATCCAACATATGCAATCATTACAAATATAGAATTAGATCATATTGATTATTACAAAGATATTGATGATGTTATAGATGCTTATCAAAGTTTTGCAAATAAAGCAGAAAAAATGGTAATTGCATGTGGAGATGATCCCTATACTCATACTTTAGAAGTAAATCCTCCAATTTTCTATTATGGTTTAAAAGAGGATAATGATATTTTAGCCAAGGATGTAGAATATAGAAACGATGGAACAGAATTTGATGTTTTTGTAGAAGGTAATTATTATGGTCATTTTGATTTACCACTTTTTGGAAAACATATGCTGTTAAATGCATTAGCTGTTATTGGCGTTTGCTACTATGAAAGAATGGATGCAAAAGAAGTTGCTAAAAATTTAAAAACATTTGGTGGTGCCAAAAGAAGATTTAAAGAAAATGTGATTGGTGATATTGTAACAGTTGATGATTATGCTCATCATCCAACAGAAGTAAAAGTAACCATAAAGGCAGCCAAACAAAAATATCCAGATAAAGAAATTGTAGCCATTTTAAAAACACATACTTTATCTAGAACCAAAGAATTTGCAGAAGAGTTTGCGGAGGCTCTTAATTTAGCTGATAAATCTTATATTATGGATGTTGGAGTAGATCGTGAAGAAGTTGGTTATGATGATGTTACTTATGAGCTTATTTTAGAAAAACTAAATAATGGAGAGTATATTTCTTTGGATACAGTCGATAAGTTATTGAAGCATAAAAATGCCGTTTTACTATTTATGAGTAGTAAGGATATTTATGTATTGCAAGCAGAATATGAAAAAAGATTAAAGGAAACTTTAGAAGATTAATAAAAAAAGAGTTTTGAAACTATTCAAGACTTTTTTATTTGCTAATTTTCAAAAATTATATGAATATAGCAATCAATCTCTAAAATGAGAAAATATTTATGAAATTTTAACGCAGAAAATTTAAATGATAAGAAAAAAATAAAAATTGAGGTAAAACCATCTGACATTGTAATTCCAAGAGATGTCAAAGCCATTTTAGAAGTAGCATTATGAAATCACAAAGTTTATTTAAAAGATAAATTAGTTTTTTCAATAAGGACTAATTTAAAGGAAAACACCAACTCAGCTTTGAATTGGTGTTTTCTTCAAACTTAAAAGTTTAGAGTAACACCTAACATGCAAATATCAGAGTGTTTCTCTTTTTTTATGATATGAGGTTTTCCTCATCTGTATACATTGTACTATAGTATATTTTCTTTGTCAATAATGATGCTAACCTATCTGGCAATTAATAAATCTTCTTCTATAAGAAATGATGGAATCTGATTTGCAATTTTGTTAAGTTCTTCATTTGCAATTTTTATTTTATAAGTTATTTTTTCTTGATACTTTTTTTCTATAATTTGTGCATTTGATAGTAGATATTCTACTTGCTTTTCTACTGAATAGGAAAAACTACAAGTAATAAGTTTTCCAGGTACTAATGTTGTATAAACTGTTTTTTTTAATGCTTCTATAGTAGCATTAGAATAAGCTCTTACTAGTCCGCCAGCTCCTAATTTAATTCCACCAAAATAACGAATAACAATAGCCAAAATATAATTTAAGTTTTGTTTTTGCAGTACATTCAAAATAGGCATTCCAGCAGTTCCACTAGGCTCACCATCATCGGAAACATGTATTTCAGAACCACAGATATAAGCATAACAATAATGAGTTGCGTCTGGGAATTCTGACTTTATTTGATTCAATTCTTTTTTGATATCAGTAATGGTTTGAATAGGGATTAGTTTACAAATAAATTTAGACTTTTGAATTATGATTGTATTTATTAGAGAATTTTGAATACTTAGCACTCTTATCACCCAACTTCATTATAACATATTTGACAGATAAAGGATATTTAGCTATGATAGTAAATAACACGTTGAAAGGAATTTTATAGTATGATAAAAGAAGTAAAAATAGAAGTAACAGAGGAATGTAAAAGATGGTGTACGCATTGCTCAAGCAAAGCAAAAGAAGTTAACTTTCAATATTTGGATAAAGAGCTTGTAAAAAAAATTATTCATGAAGCGGTCTTGCTAAAAGCTTCTAGTGTAGTATTTACTGGAGGAGAAGCAACATTATATCCAGATATTGAAGAAGTAATATGGGAAGCTCATAGAAGTGGATTAAGAACGAAACTTTATACTATGTGCAATCCTGAACAGAATAGTGTCAATAAAATTAGAAACTTAGTCATGTATGGATTAGAAGAAATGATATATTCAACAACTTACCATTTGACAAGAGATAATATTGTAACATTAGAAAGGCTTCAAGCTTTTTTCCCTGAATTATTGAAGCAAACCAATATTAAATTAGGTTTCCACCATGCAATAACGACAGAAACAGTTCATGATATGGATGATGTTGCCAGATTATTTTTCTCATTATCCCATGATCAAACTACCAATTTATCTTTTTTAAGATTTGTGCCACATGGAAGAGGAACAAAAGATTTGCTTTTATCAAGAGAAGAGTTGCTGTGGTTTAAGGAGAAAATCATAGAGTTAAGAAAAAAATATGGGGAAAAAATTAGTCTTGGAAGCCCATGGAACTTTTTATGGATTGCTCATACTCCTTGTAGTGCTGCTGAACAAACGATGATAGTAGGATTCGATGGAAGAGTATATCCATGTGATGCCATGAAATATTTTGATTATTTAGGATTTGGAGGAAATATTTATGAACATACATTAAAAGAAATTTATGATTCGGAATACTTTAAAAATGTTCGTAATTTTAAAACTTGTGTAAGTGGAGAATGTATATCTTGCTCTAATTTTAATATTTGTAAGGGTGGTTGTTTGGGTCAAAAAATGGTTGATTTTATAGAACTGGGGACCCCTACTTTTAAGCATTATGGTGAGCTTGCTAAAAGAACAATGAATCATTTTGATAATGATTCTATAAAAAAGATGAATGGAGAGATGGGAATTGTTGGAGAAATAGGAGAGCTTGTTGATAGTTTTAAAAAATATAAAACACATAATTTAGATGAGATAAGCAAAAAGAAATTACTTCAAAATTTACAAGTAGAAATAGGAGATATTGTATGGTATTTGGCTGCTTCTTTAGCTAGTTCTTATCAATTTGAATTTGAAGATATTGGAAATCACTTATTTAGTAGAAGAGAAAAAACTGTAGAGACATTTACAGATGAAGCATTGATAAAGGCGGTAAAAAGAAAAGATCCAGAATGTTTTCATGGATATAATGATACTGGTATACCAATTGCTTATTTAGATTTCTTAAATAAAGAAGGGTATTCTTTTGATACTGAATGGAAAAAATTAGTACACTTTGCTTATGAAATTATTTCTAGTGAAGATAACATTTTGGAAAAAAGCGCTGATTTATTAATTGCTTTATCAAGAATTGCTTCCATAGAGTTAGGCGTTTCAATGGAACAAATTTTATGTAATAATGTTGAAAAACTAAAAGTTCGTTATCAAACAGGATTTGATCCAAGAATAGCTAGTTCTAGAATTGAATTGTTAACGAGTTATAAGAAAAGTGAACCTGTTTATCAAAAAATAAAAGTGTAGAAATCCTGATTTTTTTAAAAACTTAAATTTGTGATAGTAAATATTGTTATTGTAGAAGAAAAATTAAGAGAAAAAAGACTTAAAAAAATAAGTTTTTTTTAGTATTTATTTTTAATAAGTTAAATTTTACTTGAAAAAGGAATATTTGTGCCAATTTAGTTACAAAATAAAGATAGAAAAATTGGTTTTGCTATAATGAAAAAGAATAGAGAGGTAATGGAAAATGAATCGGTTAATAAAAAAAAGAAACTTCAGTAATGCTTTTACCTTAATTGAATTATTAGCAGTAATTTTATTGATAGGAGTAATTGCTTTAATTATAAGTCCGCTTATAATTGGAACAATAAGAAAATCAGGAAAAGCAACATTTGAAAGAAGTATAGATGGATTGCTAGAAAGTGTTAGAATTGATCATAGTAATGATAGTTTTTATGCACCAAGAGAATATTTTTATGAGAAAAAAGATTTGACTTTGCTTACAGTAGCAGAACAATTGAAAGATCAGAAAATTAAAATTCATGGAAAGATAGAGGGAAATGGATTTATCTATGTAGATGAGACTGGAAAAATACATATTGATAATATCTGTAATAAAGATTACTGTGCGAATGGACCAGAGGATGATAT
>CANEDJ010000048.1:0-10218 GCA_947426265.1 uncultured Mycoplasmatota bacterium
TAGCTCCAGTGGCACCAGTAGGACCAGTAGAACCAGGAAGTCCTTGGATACCTTGGAGACCTTGAGGTCCAGTAGGGCCAGTAGCTCCAGTGGCACCAGTAGGACCAGTAGAACCAGGAAGTCCTTGGGTACCTTGAAGACCTTGAGGTCCGGTAGGACCGGTAGCTCCAGTGGCACCAGTAGGACCAGTAGAACCAGGAAGTCCTTGGATACCTTGAAGACCTTGAGGTCCGGTAGGACCAGTAGCTCCAGTGGCACCAGTAGGACCAGTAGAACCAGGAAGTCCTTGGATACCTTGAAGACCTTGAGGTCCGGTAGGACCAGTAGCTCCAGTGGCACCAGTAGGACCAGTAGAACCAGGAAGTCCTTGGATACCTTGAAGACCTTGAGGTCCGGTAGGACCAGTAGCTCCAGTGGCACCAGTAGGACCAGTAGAACCAGGAAGTCCTTGGATACCTTGAAGACCTTGAGGTCCGGTAGGACCAGTAGCTCCAGTGGCACCAGTAGGACCAGTGGCACCAGTAGGGCCTGTTGGACCAGTTGAAGGCCCAGTAGGACCAGTAGGGCCTGTTGGACCTATTAAATTATTAAAGCAGCAACAATTTGGTTTAAATTGACTATCATGTTGAATTTTTTCCATTGCTTTTTGACAATTTTGTTGGTTACAATAATCCATGTGATTATCCTCCTTTCTTTATATTTTATGTAGTTTTAAATATTTTGAATGAGCATCTATCATAGTAAAACAATCCTATGTATAAATTATCATTAGAAATTTTGTGATAAAATTTGAAAAATAAATGTTATAATGAAAATAGGTGATACTATGGCATTTTATTCATATATTTTTAGTGCGAATTATAAAGGGTTTAAAGAAAAATTAAAAAAAATTGCAAAGAAAGAACATAGAAGCTATCCCTATCTTTTATGTGACACATATTATAGTATTTTAAAATATGGAATGGCTTTAACAGATTATCTTAATTATGAGTTTTATAAAAAAAATAAGCAAGAAAGAAAAGAATATGTAGGAGTTAGAAAACAGAACGAATTTTATGAAACGGTGAGCCCAAGCAAATACAAAAAAAGATATACAATAAAGCCAGACTTTTTAGAGGATTTTTCTAAATATACCAAAAGAGATTTTATAGTTCCAGAAAGATGTACATTAGAGGAACTAAAACAATTTTTAAAAAAGCATCAAACATTTATGAGTAAGCCTTATGATGGATTAGGAGGAGCAGCAGTTTTAAAAGTAAATAGTAGTGATATAAAAGAGATAGAAGTATATTATGAAGAATGTAAAAATAACAGAATCTTTTTGGAAGAAGTAGTATCACAACATAAAGACTTAAATGGTTTGTGTGATAAATCTTGTAATACTTTGCGTGTTATGACCTTTAATAATCATGGCACTCCTGAAATATTATGGGCTGGACTTCGAATAGGAAATGGAATTAATAGTGTGGATAATTTTCATGCTGGAGGCATGGGAACTGGAATAGACTTAGATACTGGAAGATTAACGCAACCAGCACTTGATAAAGATTTAAATCAGTATACACATCATCCTAAAACGAATATTGAAATAACTGGTTTTCAGCTTCCTTATTTTGAAGAAGTAAAAAAAGTAGTAAAAGAAGCAGCATTAGAAAGTGATAAAATATTGGTTGTGGGCTGGGATGTTGCAATTACTGATAAAGGTCCAATTATTATTGAAGGAAATCGAAGACCAGGATTTGATTTGGTACAAGTAGTAAGTGGAAGAGGCCGAATAGATATTATGAGACATGTACTTGAAGAATTAAATAAACAGTAAAAAAAGACTAACGTGATAGTCTTTTTTCTAAATATAAAATACAATAATACATAACAGCAGCGACTAAACATAAAATGAAGATTCCAGCAATTACTAAATTTAAATTAAACACTTGTGAACCATACATAATTAAATATCCAATACCTTCTTTAGAAACTAGAAATTCTCCCATGATCACTCCAATTAAAGACATACTAATATTAATTTTCAAAGTACTGATAAAATCCTTAAAACTATTTGGGAAAACAAGCTTTGTATAAATCTGCCATTTATTTGCATGTAATGACTGCATTAATTTAATTTTATTTTTATCTGTATTGATAAAGCTTTGATAAATATTAATAACTGTTATAATAAGAGAAATTAAAAGAGCCATAAAGATAATAGAACGAATACCAGCACCACACCAAATGATGATAATTGGTCCAAGTGCAACTTTTGGCAAACTATTTAGAATAGTTAAATATGGGTCTGTTACTTTGGAAACAAATGGGAACCACCACAAGATTGTTGCGATAATTAAACCCAAGAAAGTACCCAAACCAAAACTAATTAAAGTTTCATATATAGTCACCCAAATATGTTGGTACAAATCGCCAGTTTTATGTAAACCGATAATTGTGGAAAACATTTGTTTAGGACTTGAAAAAATGAATGTATTAATCACATGAAAATCAGCTAAACATTGCCAAAGAATAAAGAAGAATATCAAAATAGAAATCTGGGTAAAGCGAACATAGAACTGATTTCTCTTTCGCTTTTTAATAAATAGACGATGTTCTTCACTAAACATGGAAATCAATTTCCTTCCATATTGCATCATAATATTCTGAAAACTCTTTGGCTTTTCTATTTTCTATTGGCGTAGAACGATTTGATAAATTAATATCAAATATTTTTTTAATTTTACTAGGACGTTCTGATAGTACAATTACTTTACTAGCAAGACTAATAGCTTCCGCTAAATCATGTGTGACAATAATAGCACTTTTTTTCTCTTGTTTAATAATTCTATAAACATCATCAGAAACAGCTAATCTAGACTGATAATCAAGGGCTGAAAAAGGTTCATCAAGAAGCAGAATATCTGGATCTGTAGCAAGTGTTCTAATGAGCGCAACACGTTGTCTCATCCCACCAGATAGTTCATCTGGGTAACTATTAATAAAATCTTTTAGTCCATATGTAGATAATAATTCAATCACTTTCTGTTTTTTTTCTTCGGTTAACTCATGATTAATTTCCAACCCTAATAAGCAATTGCTTAAAATGGTACGAAATGGAAATAAACTATCTTGCTGTAGCATATATCCAATTTTATAATTATCCTTAATTATAATTTCTCCATCAGATTTGTTTTCTAATCCACATAAAATTGATAAAATAGTTGATTTTCCACATCCACTAGGACCTACAATGGCAATAAAATCTCCATCTGACAAGGAATAAGAAAAGTTTTCCACAGCTAAAATTTCAGAATCTTTTGTATGATAACTTTTCTTTAAATTTTTTATTTCTAAAATATTATTCATAATTAGAAAACTCAGTTGTAACAAGCTTGTCGTATGGAGCTTTTTTTGATAATTCGCCAGCACTTTCTACGATTTCTTCAATATGTTTGTAATCTTGTTCTGCAATTTCAGTTGTTTGGAACCAAGAATCATTTTCACGATAACGTTTTACAATCTTTACCAAATCGTTCATAGAAGTATCTGGAAAATAAGATGTAATCGCTTTTGCGACTTCTTCATCACTATGAGTATGAACATAGTCTAATCCTTTTTGAATTGCTTTTGCAAATCCTTTTACTTCTTTTTCATGTTCATCGATATAACTTTTTTTTGCATTATATGATGTATAAGGAACAACCCCTCCAAGTTCCCCTACAGAGGCAACAACATAACCATATCCTTGCTGTTCAATTTGTAATGCTTGAGGTTCAAATAAAGTTACGAAATCTCCATTTCCACCTATAAAAGTTCCAGCCATAGAAGCAAATGCAACACTTGTATCAATATCTAAATCTTTTTTAGGATCTATTCCATTTTGTTTTAATGCCCATTCAAAAGTCATTTCTGGCATACCGCCTTTTCTTCCACCAATAACGGTTTTCCCTTTTAAATCATTTAATGTAAAATTGTCATATTTTTCTCTTGATACTAAAAAACTTCCATCCCTTTTAGTTAAAGCAGCAAAATTAACTAAATAATCTTTTTCTCCTTGATTGTAAACATAAATAGTTGCTTCACTACCACAAAATCCAATTTGAACATCTCCAGATAATACTGCTGCAGTAACTTTATCTGCTCCAGGAACAAGAAGTATTTCAACATCTAATCCTTCTTCCTCAAAATATCCTAAAGAGTGAGCTACATATTGTGGCGCATAGAAAATACTATGAGTAACTTCTGCAACTTTTATTTTTGTAAGATTACTTTTCTTATTATTTAGGAAAAATAAGCTACATAATCCTGCAATAATAAAAAGTGCGATTAACGGTAAAACAAATTTTTTCAAACAAATTCCCCTTTCTTTTCATTTTTAATATATTCTAAAATAGGATTATGTGTTATTAAGAATGCCTAATAATATTTTAGAAATTTTGTGAAATCCTTTGTGAAGAACTATTTTTGTGTTATGATTATAGTGGTGAAAGCATATGGATATAGAAACTTTAAATGAAAAGCAGAAAGAAGCAGTAACAACAACAGAAGGACCACTTTTGGTATTAGCGGGAGCAGGAAGCGGAAAAACAAAGGTATTAACAACTCGAGTTGCGTATTTAGTGCAACAAATGGGAGTTGCACCTTATCACATTTTAGCAATTACTTTTACCAATAAAGCTGCAAAAGAGATGAAGGAAAGAGTTCTTAATATATTAGGGCCAGTGGCATATCAAATTCAGATATCTACATTTCACTCTCTTGGTTTATTAATTATGCGAGAAAATTATGAAAAATTGGGTTATGAAAACAATTTTACTATTATTGATAGTGATGATTCACTTACTGTAATAAAAAAAATATTAAAAGATTTAAATTTAGATCCAAAAGAATATAATCCACGTGCGATTAGAAGTAAAATTAGTGGCGCAAAAAATGAATTGATGACAGTAGCAGAATATGCGAAATTTGCAAATACTGATTTTGAAGAAAAAGTATTAGAAGTATATGATCGATATCAACAAAAATTAAAAATTAATAATTCTCTTGATTTTGATGATTTGTTGATGTTACCAATTGAGTTATTTCGTACTTATCCAGACGTGCTAAAAAAATATCAGGAACGATTTCAATATATTCTTGTAGATGAGTACCAGGATACAAATGAAGCACAATATATTTTAATAAAAATGATGGGTGCAAAATATAAGAATGTCTGTGTTGTTGGCGATAATGATCAGAGTATTTATAGTTTTAGAGGGGCAAATTACAAGAACATTTTAAATTTTGAAAAAGACTATCCAGAAGCGAATGTAATTTTGCTAGAAGAAAACTATCGTTCTACAGGAAATATTTTAAAAGCAGCGAATGATGTCATAAAAAATAATAAAGATAGAAAAGAAAAAAATTTATGGACACAAAATGAAGAAGGAGTAAAAATTCATTATCATCGCAGTTTTGATGAAAAAGAAGAAGCATATTATGTAATGCAGCAAATTGAAAAATTGAGAGATAAGGGAATAATGGAAAATCAAATTGCAGTTTTATATAGAACCAATGCTCAGTCTAGAAATATGGAAGAAGCATTATTAAGACAAGGCATTCCTTATAAAGTGGTTGGCAGTTTTTATTTCTATAACCGAAAAGAAATCAAAGATTTAATTTGTTATTTAAAATTATTATATAACCAGCATGATGATATTAGTTTGCTTCGAGTGATTAATGTTCCAAAAAGAGGAATTGGATTAAAAACATTAGAATCATTGACTGAAAAAGCAGAAAAGGAGCATGTGAGTTTATATCATGCAATTGAAACAGGAAAAGAATTACAATTTAAAACATTAATAGAGCGATTAAGAGAAAAAAGTGAAAACTGCTCTTTAACAGAATTGGTAGAGCTCGTACTAAGTGAGACAGGAATGCGCCAAGATTTAATTAATGAAGATAGTATTGAAGCTGAAGTTAGATTAGAAAATTTAGAAGAATTCAAATCGATTACAAAAGGATTTGAAGAGCGAAATGGAATTGTCTCATTAGAAGAATTTTTGATGGAAATCAGCCTGGTATCAGATATAGAGGAACATAAAGAAAATAATAATGTGGTAACTTTAATGACTGTTCATAGCGCCAAAGGACTAGAATTTAATTATGTATTTTTAATTGGGATGGAAGAATCTTTATTTCCTCACAACAATTCATTATTAGATCGTTATGGGATAGAAGAGGAAAGAAGGCTATGCTATGTTGCAATAACCAGAGCAAAAAAGGAACTCTATTTGGTAAACGCCAAAAGAAGAACTTTATATGGTATGGATAGCGTCAATCCTCCTAGTCGATTTATTGAAGAAATAGATGAAGATTTATTGATGAAAGATCAAGGCGTAGTAGATGATAGTACTACATGTTCTAAATTGGAAGATATGATAATTGATGAAAGTATAGAATATGGAGTAGGAGATAAAGTTCATCATAGTGTATTTGGAACAGGCGTAATATTAGGAATAGAAACAAAAATACTAACAGTTGCATTTCCTCATCCTCACGGAATAAAAAAAGTTCTAAAAGGACATAAAAGTTTAGAAAAGGTATAGGTGATATTATGATATTAAATATTTTAGACACTTTACAAGAATGGATAGAACCCTTTCGCGACTTTGTATTTAGACATCATAACAATCCATTTTTCTGGGTAGTAATTATATTAATTGCTCTAGCCGCATTCTTTTTAGGTTATTCTGCACTTCATAAGGACAACCAAATATGAAAAGGGTAAGAAAAGCAATTATTCCTGTTGCAGGAATGGGAACAAGATTTTTACCAGCTACGAAAGCATTAGCCAAAGAAATGCTTCCAATTGTTGATAAGCCAACGATAGAGTATATTGTAGAAGAAGCAGTAAAGAGTGGAATAGAAGAGATTTTATTTATAACAAGTCCATATAAAAAAAATATTGAAGACCACTTTGATAGAAGCTTTGAATTAGAAAAGAGACTAGAAAAAAGCAATAAATTAGAACAGCTAGAAATGATAAAGAATATTTCAAATTTAGCTTCGTTTTATTATATTCGTCAAGGAGAACCATTAGGAACAGGGCATGCTGTTAGATTGGCAAAGAATTTTATTGGGGATGAACCTTTTGCTATTTTATATGGGGATGATATTGTTGTATCAGAAATTCCTTGCTTAAAACAAATGATGCAAATATATGAAAAGAATGATTGTAACGTTCTATGTGCAGAAGAATTAGACAACTATTTGATCCCACAAAAGGGAATTATAGAATATGAAGATATTGAGAGTGGAAAAGTAAAAGGATTGGTGGAAAAGCCAAAGTTAGAAGAAGCGCCAAGCAAGCATGGTACTTTAGGAAGATATATTCTAAAGCCAGAAATATTTGAAGAACTTGAAAAAATAGGTATGACAAATGGTGAATATTTATTAACAGATGCTTTGCTTGCTTTGATGAAGAAACAGGATTTCTATGCATGTAAATTAGAAGGAACATATTATGATGTTGGAAATCAAATTGGTTATATAAAAGCAAATGTAGAATTTGCGTTAGCCAGAAAAGATTTATCAGAAGCAATGCGTGAATATTTAGGCAAATTAAAAATATAAAATAAAAACAGTCTATTCAAATAAAGACTGTTTTTTATAGTTGAGTTTTATCTTTTTCAGATTTTATATGTTCTCTAGCCCTTTGATTGCTAAGACCTAAAATATAATCAGTGGAAGTTCCATAGATTTGTGAAAGACGAATTAAAATTTCTGTAGGAATATCATTATCTCCCTTTTCGTAATGAGAATAACCTCGTTGCGAAATCCCTAACATAGAAGCCAATTCTGTTTGTGTAAAATCATGATCTTCTCTTAGGTCTTTAAGTCTTTTAAATTGCATAAACCTCACACCTTACTAATAAGACATTATTATTGTAGCGTATAATGAATTGTAACCTTTTGGTTTAGACCGAAATAGTCTCCTATATGCTTATTTTATACAAAAAACTGCAAAATCTATGCGTTAATGCTTATATTTTATAAGATACCTAGTCTAATTAATATTTAAAATAAGTATAACATATTCTACTACAAATTTCTAATCTCTGCTTATTATTAATTTACGAACTATAATATCCCATGATATAATAAGTATGGTGATTATCATGATACAAGATCATATAGATGAATTAGTAGAATTATTAAATCGAGCAAGCTATGAATATCATACTTTAGATAGGCCTACAATAACAGATCAAGAGTATGATAGTTATTTAAGAGAATTAATAAATTTGGAAGAAAAATATCCAGAATTTAAAAGAGCAGATTCTCCAACAGTTCGAGTTGGCGGAGAAGTAATTGAAGGTTTTAATAAAGTAATTCATGAAGTACCAATGTTATCACTTAGTAACGTATTCAACGAAAGTGAAATTATTGCCTTTGATGAAAGAGTCAAAAAGGAAATTTCTAATCCAAAATATGTTTGTGAACTGAAAATTGATGGACTATCAGTTTCTCTATTATATAAACAAGGAAAATTAGTTCGTGGAGCAACAAGAGGAGATGGAGTAACTGGAGAAGATATTACACATAATGTAAAAACGATTAAAAATATCCCTTTATCTCTTCCTGAACCTATAGATATCGAAATACGTGGAGAAATTTACATGCCAAAAGCCTCTTTTTTTTCACTGAATGAAGAACGAAAAAGAAATGGTATGGATTTATTTGCAAACCCTAGAAATGCAGCAGCAGGTAGCGTGAGACAATTAGATTCCAAAATAGCAGCCAGTAGGAACTTATCAAGTTTTCTTTATCATTTCCCAAATGCAGAACAACATGGACTACATAGTCATTATGAGTCTTTAGAATTTATGAAAAAATTAGGATTTAATGTAAATCCTAATATTAGAAGGGTAGATGGGATAGAGGAATTACTGTTATTTATTGAGGAGTGGACAAAAAATAGGGAGACATTACCTTACGAAATTGATGGAATTGTAATTAAGTTAGACGATTTAAATGCACAAAGAAAACTGGGATTCACAGCAAAATATCCAAGATGGGCAACTGCGTATAAATTTCCAGCAATGGAAGTATATACAAAGTTACGTGATATTAAATTTAGTGTAGGAAGAACAGGTCAAGTAACACCAAATGCAATATTAGAACCAGTAATATTAGCAGGATCTACCATTTCAAAAACAACTCTACATAATGAAGAATATGTTACTTTGAGGGATATTCGTATTGGAGATATAGTATCTATTAAAAAAGCAGGAGATGTTATTCCAGAAGTGGTAGGAGTATTAGAGGAACGTAGAACAGGGAATGAAATTCCATTTGAAATGATAAAAAATTGTCCAATATGTGGTAGTGTTCTTACAAAAAAAGAAACAGAAGCAGCGTATTATTGTAAAAATCCACACTGTGATGCAAAAAAAATAGAAGGATTAATTCATTATGCCAGCAGAGATGCGATGAATATAGAGGGATTTGGAGATAATATTGTAGAGGATTTTTATAATATGGGATATTTAAAAAGTATTTCAGATTATTATACACTATACCAGTATAAGGAAGAATTGATGGAACTAGAAGGATTTGGAAGCAAAAGCATTCAAAACTTATTGGATAGTATTGAAGAAAGTAAATCCAATTCTTTAGAACGGCTTTTATTTGCTTTAGGAATTCGCTATGTTGGAAAAAAGACTGGAAAGATTTTAGCTGATTATTTTAAATCGATGGATCAGTTAGAAGTAGCAAGCTATGAAGAATTGCTAGAAGTGCATGATATTGGTGAAACAATAGCAGAAAGTATTGTAAACTATTTCGTAGATCCACAAAACAAAGAACTTATTAATACACTTCGAAAAATTGGTGTTAATATGTGTTATGAGGAAAAGGAAATTCATGAAAATGTTCAGTTTGTTGGAAAAACTTTTGTATTAACGGGGACCTTAGAAAATATAAAAAGAGAAGAAGCCAAAGAAAAAATAGAACTATTGGGGGGAAAAACCTCAAGCACAGTAAGCTCTAAAACCGATGTAGTTGTAGTTGGTGTAAACCCAGGAAGCAAGTTTGACAAGGCAAGAGAACTTGGAATTACAATATGGACTGAACAAGAATTCTTAGAAAATATGTAATATAATATTAAAATAAGGATATAGATAAAGATCTATATCTCAGATTGTTGACAAAGTGGTATATTCAAAATGAATATGCTACTTTTTTTGTCTT
>CANEDJ010000049.1:0-9346 GCA_947426265.1 uncultured Mycoplasmatota bacterium
GATAAAAAAAGTAGCATATTCTTTTTGAATATACCATTTTGTCAACACTCTGAAACAAGGACTATAAAAGTTCTTGTTTTATTCTATTACTTGATATTTATATTGACTATTATGTTCTGTAATCTTAACGGTTAAATCATCAGAAAGTAATTCTTCTGTTTTTGGATTTTTAATATCTGCTGCTATATAACCACCCATTTTTAAATCTGCTAGTGTGATTGTAATACTTCCGCCATTCACTGGCAACTCTGAAATATGGTCTGCTGACCACTCTTTTGCTCCATCTATTACTGTATTTAATTGAGCTTGATATAATGTTTCATTACTTTCTTTAATTGCTTTATCGATTGCAGGAACGATTAAAAGTGCTAGAAGTCCTAATATTGTAATGACTCCCAATAATTCTGCTAATGTAAAACCTTTTTTATTCATATTAGATGCTCCTATTCTATAATTATTATAAATGAAATTTTTGTTTTTTACAAGTAGAATTCTAAAATTAGCTTTATAAAAAAACATACACTTCATGTATGTTTAAGCTTTTTTCTTGTTTCCTTTTATTGCTCCTACTTTTGAAGTAATATCTTGACCAAAGAATTTATAAGTTGTAATTAAAATAATAGAAAGTGGTAATGCCATAATAATACCTGCAATTCCCCATAAAATTCCTCCTGCAAATACTGCGAAAATCGTAATTAATGGATGTAATTCATTTGATTTTCCGTAAACAACAGGATTGATAATATATCCGTCTACATTTGATAATACAGCAAATGCAATACAAGTTCTAATAAATAAGGCAGGATTAATTACAAACGCTGTAATAGCTGCTATGATATTGACAAAAATTCCTCCAAAGTATGGAATTAAGTTTCCTAAAGCTGCAAGTAAACCTAGTAATATTGCATTTGGATGTCCGATTATTGTAAATGCGATAGAATATTCAAAGAATGAAATCACTACAATTTTTAAGAATCCTCCTAAATAATTCTGCATTTCATTGTCTAATCTTCTAACATAAACATAAGCTCGTTCGTTTTTTCTTACCAAATAACGTTTTACATTAGCTCTAATTCTTTCCATATCTGATAAAATATAAATAGAAGCTGCGAAAATGATAAAGAATGTAGAAAGATAATTGATGGAAAGTCCAATTGCATTCATTGCTCCATCTGATACATAAGTCCCAAGTTTTTTTACAATTTCATCAAATACTCCTGATAAAGAATCTTGAACGCCACCTAAGTCAATATTATAATTTGTTGTGATTTCTTTACAGAAAGCAATGATACTGTTAAAAAGGCTAGAAACTTGATTGAATAATAGTGGTCCAACCATAACAGATAATACGACAATTGTTCCAAGCACGACACCTAATATGATAAAGATGCCTACTCCTTTTGGAATTTTCTTTTTTTGTAAAAATTTTAAAATTGGGTATAAAGCATATGCAACTGCAAAGGCTACTATAAATGGAGAGATAATCTTAAGACAAGTATTAAATACTCCCCCCCATAAGTTTCCTGTTCGATACATTAAAAATATAATCAACATGACAAGTGCAAGATTAATCAGTTTAAAGTCTATTTTGTTTTTTAACATATAATTACCTACTTTCTAAAATAATGGTTACTGGTCCATCATTGATAAGATTTACTTTCATTTCTGCTCCAAAGATTCCAGTTTCTACAGGAACAAAAGAAGCCAATTTTTGGTTCCAAAGCTGATATAGAGAAATGGCTTCTTCCCCTTTCATTGCGTGAACATAACTAGGTCTTCTTCCCTTCTTTGTATCTGCATATAAAGTAAATTGAGAAATGCTAAGAACGCTTCCTTTGACATCTAGTAAAGAGCAATTCATAACTCCATTTTGGTCATCAAAGATTCGTAAATGAACTACTTTATCAATTAAATAATCAATATCTTCTACAGTGTCTCCAGGGGTAAATCCAACTAAGATAACCAACCCATTATCAATTGAGCCAACTACTTTTTTGTCGACTTCAACACTGGCTTGTTTGCTTCTTTGAACAACCAATTTCATTATTTCATCATCCTTTCAACGGATGTAATATCACTCATGGCTTCTAATTCATTCACAAATTTCATTAAATTTTCTTTTCCGTCAACCAATATAGTGAGTTCACACATCAAAGCATCGGAAGAATTCATATTGTTGATGCTTTTTATTACAATATCACAACTTGAAGTTTTGGAAATAATCTCTAATAGTAAATCATTTCCTTTTGTTGCTCTAATTAATAAACTAGTAGGATATTTTTTAGAAATTGTTTCATTCCATCTAACTGCAATTGTTCTATCTTCTAAATCAGTCATATTTGGGCATACCATTCTATGAACTGTAATTCCATATCCTTTGGTAATGTATCCTACAATTCTATCGCCAGGAACTGGTTTACAACAAGAAGCAACATTCACTTTTATCTCGTCAATTCCTTCTACGATAATATCATTTTTTACAGTAGGAGCTTTTACTTCATTGTTTTGGGCATTTTCCAATATGATTTCATGTTTTGACTTGTTGGTGTTATAAATAATATTTAATACTGCATTTGGAGCTACTTTTCCATTTCCAACATTCACAAACAATTCTTCTCTACTATTATATTTTAATTCTTTTAAAATTTTATTCATATTTTCTTCTGTAAAGAAATCTGTAATAGACAATTTTCTTTTGCGAAGTTCTTTATTGATTGCCTCTTCTCCATCTTTGCTATAAGATTCTTTTTCTATCTTATTAAAGAAAGATTTGATTTTATTTTTAGCTCCAGTTGTGTGTGCCATATTGACCCATTCACGACTTGGTTTTGAATTATTATTCGTGTTTATTTTGATGATATCATTGTCTTTCAATTCATAATCTAGTGGAACAATGGCACCATTTACAATAGCGCCTACCATTTTATTTCCTACATTTGTATGGACTTTATAAGCAAAATCAATTGGTGTACTTCCGATTGGAAGCTCAATCACATTTCCTTGTGGTGTAAATACATAAACACTATCTTTTAAAACGTCATCTTGGACACTTTGAACAAATGCTTCGGCATCTTCTTCTTCATTTTTCAGTTCCATAATTGCTTTAAAGAATTGCAATTTTTGTTCCATTGCATTTTGCATATTTGCTTTGATGCTACCTTTTTCTTTATAGGACCAGTGGGCAGCAATCCCGTTTTCTGCAACTTGGTCCATTTCGTAAGTTCTGATTTGAATTTCATAGAGTTGCCCGTCTACACCAAATACAGTTGTGTGCAAAGATTGATACATATTTGTTTTTGGCATGGCTATGTAGTCTTTGAAACGTTTTGGAATCGGACGATATTTGGAATGAATAATTCCTAGTGCTTGATAACACTCTGCTTCTGTGTTTACAAATACTCTTAATGCTAATAAATCGTATATTTCACTAAATCGTTTTCCTTTATCCATTTTTTTATAAATGCTATAGATGCTTTTGCTTCTTCCTTTGATTTCATGAGGAACCTGTTGTTCATCTAATAGACCAGAAACTTTAGAAACCATTTCTATGACATTTTGGTCACGTTCTTGTTTGGTCTGGTTGAGCTGTTCTACGATTGAAAAATAAGCTTCTGATTTGTAATAGCGAAGTGACAAATCCTCTAATTCACTTTTGATTTTGTTCATACCAAGTCGCCCAGCAATTGGTGTTAAAATATCTAGTGTTTCTTTGGCTTTTATTTTTTGCTTTTTTTCTGGAATAATCCAAAGAGTTCGCATATTGTGTAAGCGATCTGCTAGTTTAATAATGATTACACGGACATCTTCACAGAGTCCCACCAATATTTTTCTATGATTGGCAATGGTAGCTTCGTTATCACCAGCAAAACTAAGACGGTTAATTTTTGTAACACCATCTACAAGATTGACTATTTCAGCTCCAAATTCTTTTGTTAGTTCTTCTTTTGTAACGTCACAATCTTCTAATACATCATGAAGTAGTCCACCACATAAAGTAGCTGCATCGGCGTGAATTGATGTTAAAATATGTGCGACGTTTAAAGGATGGGTAATATAATCTTCACCTGTTAAACGTTTTACTCCAAAATGCATTTCATATGCATATTGATAAGCTTTTTTTATCAAATCTAAATCTGCCTTGTCTGTAATATAAGTCTGTATTTTTGTCTCCAATTCTTGATAAGTAATATTTGGATTATCTTTTCTCATTTTTACACCTTCTTTTATAGAATGAAAGGAGAAATGACTTCTCCTTATTCTTCATACCATTTCTTTTTTGCTGGTTTTCCTATTTGTTTCTTTTCAAATTGATACCAGAATCCACTTGCGATAAATACAGAAGAGAATACTCCATATATTAATCCTATTAATAGTGCAACGTTGAAATTCAAAATTTCATGAGACCCTAATACAATTAAAGATATTACTGGTATTAATGTTGTTATTGTTGTAATAATACTACGTGCAAATGTTTGTCTTAAGCTTTTATTGACTAAGGCTTTTAAGTCCTCTTCTGTTTTCATGCCTTTTTTTCCTAATGTAGCAATGTTTTCTTTGATTCTATCAAATGTGACAATCGTATCATTGATAGCATAACCAATAATAGAAAGAATTGCTGCTATAAAAATGCTTGATATTTCTAATCGGAAAATACTAAATAGAGAAATAATCACAAATACATCAATGAAGATTGCTAATAATCCACTGATGGCATATCGGAATGTAAATCTTAAAGACATATAGATAATAATTCCAATAGATGCTAGTAAAATTGAAAGAATTGCATTTTTTACTAGTTCCTGTTTTACCACATTTGATACAACACCGATATCAGTTTTTGCTTCGTATTTTTCTTTAAAATGTTTTTCTGCTTTTGCAACTTCTGCTTTTGATAATGTATCTGTAACACGTATCATAACAGTATCATTATTTACTTTTTCAATTTGGTCTAGATGAAAACCTAACGTTTTGATATCTTTTTCCAAGTTTGTTTCTTCTAATTTTTTTTCTGATGTCAAAGTAATAGATGACCCACCTTTAAAGTCTATTCCAAGTTTTAATCCTTGGGTTCCAATAAAGATAGCACCAGCTATAATGATAAGGAAGCTTACAATAATATATCCAAATCTACCTTTCATAAAATCAATTTTTTCAAAAGGCATTTTCGCAATTCTTCCTTCATTTTTAGTTGGAATATGTTTCTTTTTTACTCCGATAAAAATGTTTGGTTTGTCATCAAAATAACCTAATTTTACAAACATTTTTAATAATGACCTTGTCAAGAACACCATAATTAGCATAGTGACACAAATACTAATAATTAACATTGTAGCAAATCCTTTGATACTACTTTCTCCAAAGATAAATAGAATAATAGCTACTAATAATGTTGTTAAGTTTGAATCAAAAATTGCCCAGAATGAGTTTTTATTTCCTCTAATGAATGCATTTTGTAGGTTTACTCCTTCATACATTTCGTCTTTAATTCTTGAAAAGTTGAGTACTGAGGCATCTACGGCCATTCCAATTCCAATTACCAAAGCGGCTATTCCAGGTAGTGTTAAAACTCCTCCAATTAGCCAGAAAATTAAGAATGTAATAAAGGTATAAATTAATATGCCAATACTAGAAATAAATCCTGCAAAGCGATAAATCGCTATCATAAATACCATAACCAAAACAATTCCTACAACGCCTGCTAAAAAGGTTTTGTCTAATGATTGTGCTCCAAAAGAGGCTTCTACAGTTTTAGAAGAAATTTCTTCCAATTTTGTTGGTAAACTTCCTGAATTGATAAGTTCAACTAAAGAGGTTACTTCTTCTAATTTAAAGTTTCCTTGGATGATGACATCACTTGAGAATCCTTGTCCAACGCTAGCAACGGATAAACATCTAGAAGATTTTAAACTTCCACATTTTCCTTGTTCTTTTGAAAAAGAATCTTTTCCTTCTTCAAAATCTAACCAAATAACAATACGATTGTCTTCCATTTTGCTAACGTTTGTTGTTACTTTTAAAAATTTTTCATTGTCTTTGATACTTAAAGCGACAGCTGGAAAACCATTGTTGTCTTGTCCAACTCTTGCTCCACCACTTTTTAATACATCTGCTGTCATAAGCAAATTATCTTTTGTATCACGGAATGTTAAGTTTGCAGCCTTACTAAGAAGTTCTCTTGCTTCATCTTGATTTGTAATTCCTGCTAACTGAACACGAATTTTGTCTTCCCCTTCTACTGTGATATTTGGTTCACTTACTCCTAAAACGTCAATTCTGTTTCCGATTGTTTTATAAGGACTTGTAACCCTATCTTTGGTTACTTTTCCTCCGTCAACTGCTTTTACTTGATAAAGAACTTCAAATCCACCTTGTAAATCAAGTCCAAAATTGAGATTTTTTAGTAGTGGCTGAAATCCCAATCCTAATACTGCTGAAACCATTAATAGCATTACTAAGTTTCCAATTACTGCTCCTAATCCTTTTTTCTTCATGTTTACTCCCTCTCCTCAAAATATCGTTTTCTTTCTCTTAAATTTAATTTTGTTTTTAAATAGTCATCAATGAGTATAGAATCACTATTTAAAATATCATCTACCATTTGATAAAGTGATAAGCCTTGTGCATGCTTCCATTTTATTTCTTTTAGATAATTCCATACATCATCTTCTTTTACATAAGGATACCCGTTTCTTCTCATTTCCTCTCTTTTGGTCATAAGTGCAGGCTTTACTCTGTCATATAATTCTTCTTCCGTTTTAAATTCTTCTGTCATAGCCCCTCCTACAAAATCACATACTTTCATTATATATCAAAACCTTGTTTTTGAAAAGAAAAAAGCAAGAATTTTTATTTTTTCTTACTCGATTACTTTATAACTATAATAAGTTCCATGGTTTGTAATTTTAATTTCTAAACTTCCACTAAAAGGTTCATCAGTTTTTGGGTTTTTGATATTTTCTTCCATATATCCATCTTGCCATAATCGTGATAAAGTGATAGTTTTTGTTTCCCCATTATCTGGTAATTCGTTTACATGATCAGTTCCCCACATTTTTGCAGAATCTTCTATAGATTTTATTTGGGAAACATATAAATTTGTTTTCCCTTCTTTTAACATTCTATCAACAGTAGGAATTGCAATAAGTAAAATCAAACTTAATATTGTAATAACTCCCAAAAGTTCAGCTAATGTAAATCCGTTTTTTTTCATATCAATCACCTATTCTTTTACTATTTTATAACGATTATAGAAATTAGTCAAGAATAGGACTTAAAAAGTAGTTTGTTGCATAGATTTTATTAGGACAAGGTGATCAGATGAAGAACAAGTTAGTGAAATCTACAATCATTTTATTAATTGGTGGTTTTTTTACAAAAATTTTAGGCATGATTATTAGAATTGTAATGACAAGAGCAATGGGAACTGAAGGTATTGGAATATATATGTTATTACTGCCTACTTTTACACTTTTTATTGCTCTTGCTCAATTAGGTTTTCCTGTTGCTATTAGTAAATTAGTTGCAGAAGACAAACATAACAACAAAAACTTAGTTTTTTCTCTGATCCCGATTTCTATGGCTATTAATGGCTTTATCCTAATCTTTTTATTTTTTACTTCTTCTTTTATCGCGAATAACTTATTACATGAAGAAAGAAGCTATTATGGGTTATTATGCATAGGATTTGTTCTTCCATTCATTAGTATTTCTAGTATTTTAAGAGGGTATTTTTTTGGAAAAGAAAGAATGCTTCCACATGTTATTTCTAATGTGTTGGAAGATATTATAAGACTGGTTACTTTATTCTTGGGAATCCCCATTTTTCTAAAATCGGGAATTGAATATGCGGTTGCGTTTGTAGTTCTTTCTAATGTTGTTAGTGAAACTACTTCTATTTTGGTTTTATTTTTCTTTTTGCCAAAGCACTTTAAATTATCAAAAAAAGATTTCGTTCCACATGTTTCTTCTATGAAAGAAATCTTTTCTATTAGCATTCCTAGTACTGGTAGTAGATTAATTGGAAGTGTTGGCTATTTTTTAGAACCAATTATTTTAACTACCACTCTTTTACATGTTGGTTATTCTAATCAGTTTATTGTAACAGAATACGGGATTATCAGCGGATATGTGATGCCTTTATTATTACTTCCCTCTTTTTTTACAGGAGCGATTTCACAAGCACTTCTTCCAATTGTTAGCAAAAGTTATAGTAGAGGGAAAAAGGTATATACAAAATCAAAAATTAAACAAGCTATCTTTTTTTCATTACTGGTAGGAATCCCTGCGACTGTTATTTTTTTATGGATTCCAGAAATTCCACTTCGCTTTATTTACAATACAGAAGAAGGATTATCTTATATTAAGGTTCTTGCACCGATTTGCTTGCTTCATTATATTCAAGCACCACTTACTAGTTCTTTGCAAGCGATGGGAAAAGCCAAAGAAGCTATGCTTGGGACTTTAGGTGGGATGATTTTAAGGACATTGTTTCTTTATTTTGGGTGTCTTTTAAAGATTGGTATGTGGGGATTGGTTCTTGCAACTGCAAGTAATATTATTTATGTTACCATTCATCAATATCGACATGTGAAAAAGGTTTTACAATAGTTCTTTTCTTGTGATGATAAAGGTTTTGGTAGATGTATAAAAAGCATAAAATACTTCATTTAATTCTACTTGTTTTTGTTTTAAGATTTTGTTAACCCATAGTTCATCTTTGCCAATTTCTTCTAATGTTTGTCTTTGAATCACGCCATCTAAAATAATTGGAAGTGGATATTCTATTTCTTTTGGGAAAATAGATAATTTTCCATTGTTTTCTAGTACAGCATAGTTTACTTCTTCTACACTTTTTACTCCGTGTTCTCTTAAACTGGTTAATAAGTCATCTAATGTATAACGCAATTTTGACATGGTACTGAATATCAATTTTCCATTTTTTATAATGATGGAAGGAGCTCCATCAACCATTTTTCGAAATTTATCATTTTTCATAGAAAGAAAACTAATGAACATTTGTAAAAGGGCTAGAACAGTAATAGGTATGATAGAAGAAAAAATAGAAACAGTTTCTTCTGAAATGGAGAAAACTGCACATTCTGCCATTAAAATGGTAACTAAAAAATCATAGGTTGTTATTTTGCTGATTTCTTTTTTTCCCATCAAACGATGAATGAATAAAATATAAAGATATAAGACAATACTTTTCCAAATTAAACCAATATACATAATTATCACCTATTCTATTATGAATGGTTGTCTATTTTTTATACAAATGAATACAATTTAGTAAGGAGACCAACTATGAATAGTCAATAATTTTTTGAAAAAAATTTTTAAACATAAA
>CANEDJ010000050.1:0-8923 GCA_947426265.1 uncultured Mycoplasmatota bacterium
TAATACATTTCATATAAAATTAAAAGACTGTTCTACATATTTGTCAACAGTCTGAGGGAAGTTTAAAACTTCCTTTTTTTTCTTAAATATGATAGACTAACATTAGTAAAAAACGCATTAGTATTTATTTTCTAAAATATATTTAGAAATATGTTTGGTGAGTCATCAAATAGAAATAAAAAGTTATCAATTGATTTTATATATCAGTGTAACTTCGCTACACTGCCATGTAGTAAAGTACACCTCTATATAGAAATATCATTTTGTATTGCGTTTTTTACTTTTTTAGATTTGTAGGTGAGTTATGGCAAATCAATATTTAAAATATTGTACAAAAGAAGAAGCACTAGAATTTCTAATGTCATTGCGTTTATGTCAAAATTTAAGGACCCTTTATGCAGTTAGTAATCATATAGAAAAACATTATGAATATATGGAAATTTCTAAAAATGGTAAGACAAGATGTTTAAATATGCCAGATTCATTATTAAAATATATTCAAAGAAATATTTTAAATCATGTTTTATATGGTATGCATATATCATCTTATGCGAAAGCATATTGTAAGAAAGTAGATATTTTAGAAAATGCAAAACCACATGTTAGGAAACCTATGATATTAAAATTAGATATCAAAGATTTTTTTGGGTCTATTACTTTTTATATGGTAAAAGAAAATGTTTTTAGAGAAGAATATTTTCCAGAATCTATTTCTATTTTGCTTACAATTTTATGTACTTATAAAGGTGTTTTGCCTCAAGGAGCTCCTACTTCTCCCATGATATCGAATATTATATTAAGAGAATTTGATGAAATTATTGGTACTTGGTGTAAAAATAAGAATATTATTTATACAAGATATTCAGATGATATGACATTTTCAGGAACATTTGATAAAAATGAGATCCTAAATTTTGTAAAGCGAGAACTTGCTTTATTAGGTTTTCAGTTAAACTTTAAAAAAACGAAATTACTTTTTCCTAGTGATCGACAAACTGTAACTGGTATTGTTGTAAATGAAAAAACAAATATAACTAGAGAATATCGAAAAAATATTCGAAAAGAAATATATTATTGTAAAAAATATGGAATAGAAAATCATTTGAATTTTATTCATATCGATATAGAAAAAAAGGATTATTTAAATTCATTAAAAGGAAAAATTTTGTTTGTATTACATGTAGATCGTGAGAATTTAGAATTTAAAAACTATTTAAAATGGATAGAAAAAGTTGAAAAATGAATTTTTTCTTTTTTTATTTTACTTTTTCATGAAATTTACTTGGAAAAAATAAAATCTTTGTTTAAATTGAAATGCGGCTTTCATAAATCTGTCATTTGAATTTTATTCCATAATCATTTATTCTACTATTTGTGGTTGTAATTGCTGTAGTGTTTGCCTTTAGAAAGGGAGGCATTATGAAGCAAAAAGATTTGCTGATAACAATTCAGTACATCATGATATTCTTGTTAATTGGTTTATTATTTACTATTGTAAATAGGTAATCAGTGGGTTTTTGGTTGACTTAGGTCGTAAAAAAATACCTACATTATCAAATGTAGGTTATCCAAAATACTTGAGGCAAGTATCTACAAAGCAAACCAAATACTTCCACATTTTTTGATGAAGAAAATCATCTATATCTACTATACCCTAGTATAAGTGTTTTGTCAATTTTATTTTGAAATGATAATCTTCTTTTTATGATCTTGTATATTTTACCCTTGTCTTATTTTCCTATCTTCTTTATAATAGAATTACTAGGAAGTGATTTTATGAAAAAGCCAGAACTTTTGGCGCCCGCTGGAAATATGGAAAGTTTGAAAGCTGCAATAGAAGCAGGAGCAGATGCCATTTATTTAGGTGGTCATATGTTTGGAGCGAGAAGTTTTGCTGGAAATTTTTCAAATGAAGAAATAAAAGAAGCAGTTATTTATGCACATTTATATGGAGTTAAAATATATGTTACAGTAAATACTTTAATTTATGAAGATGAAGTAGAAACCTTTATGAGTTATGTTGATTTTTTATATCAATCTGATGTAGATGCTGTTATTATTCAAGATTTAGGTATGTTGGATTTGATTAGACAAACATTTCCGCTATTAGAAGTTCATGCGTCTACGCAAATGCACTTACATAACTTAGAAGGAGTAAAATTAGTAGAAGAACTGGGGGTAAAAAGGGCCGTTTTAGCACGCGAAACTGATATTGATTTAGTCAAAGAAATCAAGAAAAGTACAAATATTGAAATTGAAATTTTTGTTCATGGAGCTTTATGTATTAGTTATTCTGGACAGTGCTTGATGTCTAGTTTAATTGGAGGAAGAAGTGGAAATAGAGGATCATGTGCTGGAAGTTGTAGACAGAAGTATGATTTGATAGCAAATGGAAAAAAGGTGAATAAAGATTCCTATTTGCTTAGTACGAAAGACTTAAATACTTTAGATTATTTGGGAGATTTAATTGATATCGGAGTAGAAAGTTTTAAAATAGAGGGTAGAATGAAACGTCCAGAATATGTCTATACAGTTGTAAAACTCTATCGTAAAGCAATTGACCAGTATTGTCAAAGTAAAAAAATAGAAATAAAAGAAGCAGAAATTTTAGAATTGAAGAAAATATTCAATAGAGAGTTTACCAAAGGTTTTTTATTTCATGAAGAAGAAAAGAACTTCATGAATCCAAAAAGGCCAAATCATATTGGAATTCCGATTGGAAAAGTGATAGAGTGCAAAAAGGGATTTGTTACAATTAATTTGTATTCTAGATTACAAAATGGAGATGGAATTAGAATTTTAGGAGAAGAAGATTCAGGAACAATTGTAACAAAAATAATTACCCAAAAAAGACAAGTGAAAGAAGTAGAAAAAGGGATCGCCAAAATTCCTTATAAAGAAACAGTAAAGGTTGGAAGTACAGTTTTAAAAACGACAGATAAAAAGCAATTAGATGAAATTAATTTTTTATTATCAAAGAAAGCTAGAAAGGTATCAATTTCTTTAGAATTAGAACTAAAATGTCATCAAAAACCTCTATTAAAATTGTTTGATGGGAAAAACGAAGTTGTTGTAATCGGAGAAAAGAATGTAGAACAAGCTTTGACTATACCAATATCAAAAGAACGGATTCAAGAACAAATTTTAAAATTTGGAGATTCTATTTATCAGATAACCGATATGCTTTTTAAAATAGATGATAATATTTTTGTTTCGATCAAAGAATTGAATGAATTAAGAAGAAAAGCAATTTTAAAATTGGATGAACAAAGAATCTATCATTATCCATATCAAAAAAGGGAATATCAAAAAAGTGTTCCTGATTTTCCTGTGGAAAAAAAGAAAACTGTTTTTGTAAATGAACTTTATCAATATAAAAGTGTGGAAAAAGAGAATTGGGATACTATTTATGTGGAAAAAGAAGAACTTTTTAACACCATAAAATCGGATTCTAGAGTTGTCAAAAAAATTCCACGAGTTTTACACCACATTTCTTTAAAAAAAGAACGATTCTTAGCTGGAGAACTCGGAACATTTTATCTTTATCCACAAACTTTCACTGATTGGTCTTTTAATGTAACCAATTCTTATACTGCTGCTTTTCTTTTTAGTAGAGGAGCACAATTAGTAACTTTATCTCATGAGCTAGATGAAAACCGAATGAAATTGTTAATCTCTGCTTATAAAAATAGATATCATGCACATCCTAATTTTGAGTTAATCATTTATGGAAAAGAAGAAGTCGTGATCAGTAAATTCCATTTGTTAAAATATTTTAATGTAGAAAATGGTTTTTTAAAAGATCGATTTGGAAATCTATATCCGATTGAAGAAAATAAACAATTTATGAAAATTTATAATTATAAGCCAAGAAATATGGATGGATATTATTATCAATATGGAATTAATTCCTTACGTTTAGAGTTTGTGAATGAAAAAGAAAGCGAGATGAGACAAATTATTGATGAATTTTAGAGAAAAAATAAAATTGTTAGAAGAGTGGATCTATAAATCGAATAAAATCGTTATATTTACTGGAGCAGGAATTTCCACTTTGTCTGGGATTCCTGATTTCAGAAGTCCAAATGGGCTTTATAAGAAAAAGAGTATTATTGCGCCAGAAGAAATTTTAAGTCATCATTATTTTTTATCTCACCCAGAATCTTTTTATCAATTTTTGAAAAAAGAAATGCTTTATTTGAATGCAAAACCAAACAAAGCACATTTTTGGATTTCTGAATTAGAAGAAGAAAAAGAGATTACTGTAGTAACTCAAAATATCGATTCTTTACATCAAATCGCAGGAAGTAAGAAAGTACTTGAATTGCATGGAAATATCAGAGAATATTATTGTATGAAATGTGGGAAAAAGTATGAAAAAGAAATTTTAAAAAAAGAACTGCCTATTTGTAGTTGTAATGGTCTTATTAGGCCTAACATTGTTCTTTATGAAGAAGCGTTAAATGAAGAAACTTTTAATGAAGCTATTTTTGCGATTTTAAAAGCGGATATGATTATAGTTATAGGGTCATCTTTAGTAGTAACTCCAGCGTCAGATCTTCTTTCTTTTTATAATGGAAATCGATTTGTCATTATGAACAAAGAAGAAACACCATATGATAGAAAAGCAAACCTGGTATTTCATGAAGATATTTTGAAAATAATGAGAGCAATAAGGTAAAGAATGGAAACTGTTTTTCTATCTTTTTTATTTCAAGTATTATTTGAATACTTTTTTTTTAAGCTTTCCATAAAGTATAGCTTTTTATGTCAAATTTTGTTACAATAAAAAAAGAGAAATACTCAAGATGTATGAAATAAATCTTGGGTATTTTTTCTAACTATGTTTGAATCAAAAATCATAGACTTTTTATTATATTTGTATTATAATAAAAAACAATTTGAAAAAGGAGGTGTTCTGATTGGTTAAAGCAGATTTGCCAGTTATTTTATTAAAAGGAATTGTATTACTTCCAAACAATGAATTGCGCTTAGAATTTGATAATGAAGAAAGTAAGAACATTATTGATTTATCTGAATTATTTCATGAAAATCATATTTTAGTAGTAAGTAGTAGTGATCCTTTAGAGGAATCTCCTGATAAAAAAGAATTACCTAAAATTGGCATCATTTCTGAAATTACTAGAAAAATAGAACTTCCAAATGGAAATGTTCGAGTAGTGATTAAAGGGATAGAAAGAGCAGAAGTATTTGAATATTTAAATTTAAATAAAAGAGATGTATTAGAAGCAATTGTGTCCTCTCTTGAAGTAGAAGAAATTGATGAAAAAACAGAAACTGCAATGGTTAGAAAATTATACCGCGAATTAGAAACTTATATTAAGCGTGTTCCTTATATGAGCAATAGCATTCTAGCTTCTGTTGATTCTGTGAAAAGCTTATCTGTTATGACAGATTTAATTGTGCCTCATTTACCTGTTGGCTTAGAGCGTTTGCTTCAATATTTAAATGAACAAGATATTTTAAAAAGAACAGAAATGATTTTAGAAGACATTTATGAAGAACAGGAACTATTTGATATTGAAAGACAAATCGATCAAAAAGTAAAAAAGAGAATTGATAACAGTCAAAAAGATTATTTGTTACATGAAAAAATGAATGTTATTAAAGAAGAATTAGGTGAACATTCTTTAAAAGAAGATGAAGTAAGTGTACTTAGAAAAAGATTAGAAGAATTAGATGCTCCAGAAAAAATAAAGACTCGAATTGAGAAAGAGATTCGTTATTATGATAGTATGCCAGCAATGTCTCCAGAGGTAACAATGGTAAGAACTTATATTGACTGGTTATTAGATCTTCCATGGAACATAGAAACAGAAGATAATCATGATTTGAAGGAAGTAAAAGATGAATTAAATGCTTCTCATTATGGACTTGAAAAAGTGAAAACTAGGATTATTGAATATTTGGCAGTTAAGGAAAGAACCAATAATTTAAGAAGTCCAATCATTTGTCTTGTAGGTCCTCCTGGAGTAGGAAAAACAAGTTTAGCGGTTAGTATTGCTCATGCGATTAATCGTAACTTTGTTAAAATCTCAGTAGGCGGTGTCTCTGATGAAGCTGATATTTTTGGGCATAGACGTACTTATGTAGGTGCGAATCCAGGAAGAATTATTAGTTCATTGAAAAAAGCAAAAAGTAGAAATCCAGTTTTCTTAATTGATGAAATTGATAAGATGAGACAAGATATAAAGGGTGATCCAAGTAGTGCTTTATTAGAGGTATTAGATCCAGAACAAAATGAATTTTTCATGGATCATTATATGGAAGAAGAATTTGATTTATCAAAAGTAATGTTTGTTGCAACAGCAAATTATATAGAAAATATTCCAGCTCCTTTGTTAGATCGATTAGAAATTATTGAATTATCTAGTTATACAGAATTTGAAAAGATTGATATTGCGAAAAAACATTTGATTCCTAAAATATGTAAAGAACATGGAATAGAAGATGGAATTATTAATTTTAGTGAAGAAGCAATTTTATCAATTATTCGTTATTATACAAAAGAGGCTGGAGTGCGTGAATTAGAAAGACAATTATCTAATATTGTGAGAAAAATAGTAACTTCACTTGTTTTAAACAATATAAAAATAGGACATTTAAATATTACTGGAAGAAATATTCATAAATATCTTGGTAAGAAAAAATATGCTTCGGCAGCATTAGAAAATGATTATCAAATTGGAGTCGTAACTGGATTAGCGTATACAACTTTTGGTGGAGATACTCTATCAATTGAAGTCAATCATTATGATGGTTCGGGACAACTTGTATTAACTGGTTCTTTAGGGGATGTCATGAAAGAAAGTGCGAAAATAGCGCTTTCCTATATTAAAGCAAACCATCGATATTTTAAAATTGGATATAGTTTATTAAATACTAGGGATATTCATATTCATGTTCCAGAGGGAGCTATACCAAAAGATGGACCAAGTGCTGGTATAACATTAACAACGGCTTTAATTAGTGCTTTAACAGAACAACAAGTAGATAAGAATATTGCAATGACAGGAGAAATTACTTTAAGAGGAACTGTCTTACCAATTGGTGGATTAAAAGAAAAAAGTATTGGAGCTCATCGTAATGGGATAAAAAAAATTATCATTCCTTATGATAATTTAAAAGATTTAGATGAAATTCCAAGTGAAGTAAAAGATGATATTACATTTATTCCAGTAAAAACATATAAAGAAGTTTGGAATATTGTCTTTAAAGAGAAAATGAAGAGTGGTAATCATGAACAAGAACAGTTATTATTATAGGAAATTGGCGCAGTCTATTATTTTTTCTGATGAACATTGGAGAAAAATTGTAGATTTTGATGATCCACATGATCATGTGTATTCAGAAGAATTTTTATGTTCCTTATATCATCTGTTATTACGATATCAGAGAAAATCTTGTCTAGAAACAGTAGATATTCATCAGTTACAACAATTTTTATCAGATGTTCGTTTTACTTATCCATATAGTTCTAGAACAGAGAAAGAAGAAATTTATGCTATTGTTAATGAAATGATACGGATGAGTAATAGAATGGATGATTCTGGAATTGGCAAATTTTATATGGAAGAATACAAAAAGCGATATGGTGCTTATGCACGAACTCCTTTAGGAAAAGATTTACTAGCACGTTATTTTGCATATTATTTAGATGAGGAGCCTAGAGGAATTAAGAAAGATTTGGCATATGACATTTATTCTTTAACATTGCTCCATTATGATATCGCAGATTTGTCACAAGAACATATTGATAATTTTTCATTAACCGATTGTTATTTGAGTACTTTGAATGCTTTATTAGAGGAAAACAAAGGGTTATTGATGGATCCTATTATTCGAAATCGTTTTCTTTCTATTTTGAGAAGAAATAAAAGTTTACTTTCTGAAAAAAGAGAAAAAATTAGTACAGGAAATAAGAATGATGATAAAATGTTTGAACGTCATAATGAGTTTGTTTTAAGAAGATTAGAAAAAATTGAAAAAAACAGGTTAATAAATAAGTTTTAAATAAGTTTTTATAGAACTTATTTATTTTTTTACAAAATTTTGAGAAAAGGTAGGAATTTCACATACTTATGTAAAAAGATATAAGTAAAGAGGAAGAATTCTTTTAACATATAAGATATATTGACAAACCATTTTATATCTAATATGATGTAGATAGAGTTCTTCCAGATAAGGAGGAATCTCATTGAAAGAAAAAATTTATGGTCTTAGATTTGATACGAGTTTTAAGAATGTTTTTGGTGCTCATTATTTTTTAAAACAATTTTTTAAAGATATTTTTCATGAAGAAATGAAAAATATTACTTATATTGATAAAGAAGTATTCAAAGAAAATAAACATTTATCCTATAGTATTTTTGATTTATTGATAAGAGGAAAAGATGAATTTGTTATATTTGAAATGCAGAATCAGGATTTAAAAAACATAGAAGCAAGAGTTACTATGTATCTATCCAAATATTATGCGAGACAAAATGTAGGGAAGAAGTATGAACAAGTAAAACCAATAAAAATGAGATTGATATTGAATTATCCATATGGAATATAACAGAAGCATTAAAACATGAAAAAACGTTAGATTATAAATATGCTTTATTATTTGTATTGGACTTGTTACCAAAAAAGGAAGCAAGAGAGATATTGGGAACATTAAAAAATGAAAAAAGATTTGAGAAGCTTGTCTACAAAATAGAATTGTACAATGCAGATTTAAAAATGTATGAAAGATTAAAAAGCGAGGAGGAAAAACAAATGAGATTAGAAGATGTAGCAGAAATATATAAGGAAGAAGGAATTGAAATAGGGGAAAAAAGAGGAGAAAAAAGAGGCATTATGTATAATGTACCCATAAATCTGGACATTTAAAGAAGAAGGTATCCTAAAAAAAGGA
>CANEDJ010000051.1:0-8896 GCA_947426265.1 uncultured Mycoplasmatota bacterium
AAATCCCTTTTTCTTAAAATTGAAAATTTGTTCTTGACAAAGGGTACATTTTAAACTGAAATTGCCAAAAAAATGTTACAAGAAAAACTAGATATGAAACTGATTATAAAGATTTTAGGAATATCGAAAGAAGAACTGAATACATTAAAGAATAAAATAAATGTAGAAACGATATAAGCAGTTGACAAATTAAAAAAAAGTGATAAAATAAATTCATAAATGTTTTGATTAGGACATGACATTTTAGAGATTTTTTTAAGCGAGCTTGGAACGGTGAAAGCCAAGTAAAAAAACTAATTTGTTACTCCCTATGAACTGAACCTGAAAAGGATTTCCGGCTAAAACCGTTATTTCAAATTAAGTACAAACAAGGATGGTACCGCGAAAATTCGCTCCTAGTAATTTATGCTAGGGGCTTTTTTATGGAAGAATTATGAAATTTGTTTTTATAAAACAGGATAGAATAAAAGCGCTACGAGCAATGGCGCTCCAAAAATCTTTAGTAGAAAAAGAAACTTTATATTTGCCTATTAGAGAAAGTATGAAGAAAGAATTTTCTCTTTTAGATGTGCTTTCACTATCAAAAATGATTTTTCGTGAAACTGAACCTTATTTGTAAGAAATAGAATGCGAAGCTTTAGGAGAACAGTTGGTTGATTATTTAGATGCCATTATGGATATTTTTCCAGTTTCTTGTATATGGCTTTTGGCAAGTGGAGCCAAGTTTCCATTGATAAAAGAAAAAGCAGCTAAAAAGTTAGAACAGATATTAGATCAATATGGTTATGAAGAGAAAGATAAAAAAGTAAAAGAAAAGAGGAAAGAACATGAAAGAAATAAAAAATGATGAGAGATTAAATAAGCTAAATCACAGTTGTGCCCATTTACTTGCGCAAGCAGTAAAACATTTATATCCAGATGCTAAATTCTGGGTAGGACCAGTTATTGCAGAAGGATTTTATTATGATATTGATTTGGGGGAAGAAGTAATCAAAGAAGAGGATCTTCCAAAAATTGAACATGAAATGAAAAAGCTTGCGAAAGATGGAAAACGAATTGTAAGACATGAAATTTCTAAAAAAGAAGCAGAAGAAATGTTTCATGATGACCCATATAAAATGGATTTAATTTCAAGAATGGAAGATGGAACAATAACTTGCTATACACAAGGTGATTTTACAGATCTTTGTAGAGGACCACATGTGGAAACTGTAAAAGAATTAAAACATTTTAAACTTTTGAAATTTAGTGGAGCTTATTGGAAAGGTGACTCTAAAAATAAAATGCTTCAAAGAATTTATGGAATTTGTTTTGATAACGAAGAAGACTTGCAAGAACATTTAAATATATTAGAAGAAGCAAAAATGAGAGATCATAGAAAAATAGGAAAAGATTTAGAACTGTTTATGACAGATGACTTGGTTGGTAGAGGACTTCCTATGTTTCTTCCAAATGGATATATTATTTGGCAGGAATTGGAAAACTATATTAAAGAGAAAGAAAGAAAACTAGGATATTTACACGTTATGACACCTTGTGTTGGAAATGTAGAACTTTATAAAACTTCAGGTCATTGGGATCATTATAAAGAAAACATGTTTCCAGCAATGGAAGTAGAAGGAGAAGCTTTCGTTTTAAGACCAATGAATTGTCCTCATCATATGATGATTTATGCAAATAAACTTCACTCCTATAGAGATTTGCCAATTCGTATTGGAGAAATTGCACATGATTTTCGCTATGAAGCTAGTGGAGCTTTAAAAGGAATTGAAAGAGGCAGACATTTCTGTCAAAACGATGCCCATCTTTTTGTAACACCAGAACAAATGAAACAAGAATTTAAAAACGTAGTAGATTTGATTTTTGATGTGTATAAAGATTTTGGAATCACAGATTATAGATGTGTATTATCGTTAAGAGATCCAGAAGATAAAGAAAAATATCATCAAGATAATGAAATGTGGGAAAAAGCAGAAAATGGTTTGCGTGAAGTATTAAATGATCTTGGAATTGAATATACTGAAGAAATAGGCGAAGCAGCCTTTTATGGGCCAAAACTAGATGTTAATGTAAAACCAGCAGTAGGGAATGAGTATACTTTGTCAACATGCCAATTAGATTTTTGCTTGCCAGCAAAATTTGATTTAAAGTATATTGATAAAGATGGAGCAAAGAAAACCCCGATTGTTCTTCATAGAGCTATATTAGGTTCTTTAGATAGATTTATGGCTTATATTATAGAAGAAACAAAAGGAGTTTTACCTCTTTGGTTAGCACCAGTTCAAGTAAATATTGTTCCAGTAAACAATGACTATCATTTAAACTATGCAGAAGAAATCAAAGGGGATTTAGAACTAGCGAATATTCGTGTTAGTCTTGACAGTAGAGAAGAAAAACTAAGCTATCGAATGAGAGAAAGTCAAACAAAGAAAATTCCATATACATTAATTTTAGGAGACAAAGAAAAAGAAGAGGGTCTTGTTAGTTACAGATTACATGGAAGTAATGAGACTATAACCTTATCAAAAGATGAATTTTTAGTAATGATAAAATTTTTAGAAATGACAAAAGGGCAAATGGAGTATAAAAACAAAAATTAACAGGATTGATCCTGTTTTTTTGTCATACTTTTATCATCTCTTCATATATTGTAATAGAGTTACTGGAGGAGGAACAAAATGATTAATAAAAAGAGTTTGTGGTTTTTAACATTATTTAGTTTAATATTAGTACTTAGTGTGTATTATATTACGATGCCATCTGAGTTATTGATTACAAAAAATAAGAAGAATGATGAAGTAGCTGAAGTAAATAAAACAGTAGATAAAGAGGCATCAGTGGAAATAGAAGAAAGTGAAATATTAACAGCATTACGAGTGGAAGCAGATGAACAAATGAAACAAGATATGGAAGACTTGCAGATTGTTCTTACTAGTGTAGAAGCTACCAGTAATGAAAAAAATGAAGCTTATGAAAAATTGCAATTATTAAATATGACTAGAGGCGAAGAGGAAAAACTAGAAAAGAAGATTGAAACAAAATTTAAACTTAAATCTTTTGTTAAAATAGATGGAGATCAAATTCGAGTAGTAGCTTCTAGTGATAAACATGATACAACTTTGGCAAATGACATTATGAGAAGCATTCAAGAAGAATATAAAACTAAAAAATACATTTCAGTAAAATTCCAAAAATAATTTTGGAATTTTTTCTCTTCTCACAAAAAAAGCGTTTCAGCATAGAATAATATAGGGAATGATAAATCACCTTTGAAAGTGAGGAGAAGATGAAAAGTAATATTTTATCAAAACGAGAAAAAGAAGTTTTCGAATTACTGATTCGTAATTATGATACTTCAGAAATCGCCTCCATGTTAAAAATTAGTGAGAAAACAGTTCGCAACCATATTTCTAATGTCATGCAGAAACTTGCTGTAAAGGGAAGAGCAAATGCTGTAGTCGAACTATTAAAACTTGGCGAAATTTCATTATAAAATTGCATTCTTTTGCAATTTTTTTCATACTATTAGGTAGAGGTGGAAACATGTTAAAAAAATTAACAATTCGAAAATTCTTAGTATCTATGGCGGCTTTGATGGCATTATTTCTTATTTATTTAATACCAAAAGAAAATACTTATAGTTTAAAAGATAAGACCAAAACGGAATTAGAATACGTGGATAAAGAAATCCTAACAGAAACAATTTATCTTTATGATAGAAATGGTTTTTTAGCGCGTACAAAAGTAGCTGTCTCAAAAAAAACTGAAACTGTTGAAACGAAAGTCAAAGAATTATTGGAAGTTTTAATAAGAGATGGAGCAGGAGAAAGTAAAATACCTAATGGCTTTAAAGCAGTGATTCCTACAGATACAAAAATTCTTAGCTTAAATTATACAGATGGTCTTTTAAAAGTTAATTTCTCTAAAGAGTTATTAGAAGATGTAAAAAAAGAGGAAGAAGAAAAAATTATTGAAGCTATTGTTTACACAGTAACTAGTATTGAAGAAGTGGGAAAGGTCATTATCTATATGGAAGGAGATATTTTAAATTATCTTCCAAAGTCTAAAATTACACTTCCTTCCACTTTAGATCGTAGTTTTGGAATCAACAAAGAGTATGATATTAAAAGCAACAAAGAAGTGACAGGCGTTACAATTTATTATATTAATCAATATAAAGATGACACTTATTATGTACCTGTTACAAAATATACAAATGATAATAGAGAAAAAATAGATATTATTATTGATGAACTTGCTTCGGCACCTTTATATCATAGTAATTTGATGAGTTTTTTAAATCAAAACGTAAAATTACTAGAAGCAGAACAAGCTGATCATCAAATGAATTTAGAGTTTAACTCTTATATTTTTAATGATATTGATGAAAAAAATATATTAGAAGAAGTAATCTATACAATTTGTTTATCCATTGGAGATAATTATGATGTAGAAGAAGTATCCTTTACAGTAGAAGATGAAGAAATTTATAAAAGTGTTATAAAAACTATTGAATAAAAAATCTATTTGTTGTATAATTTATTTGTTCATTTGAACAAATGTGTCTCAGTAGCTCAGCTGGATAGAGCAACGCCCTTCTAAGGCGTGGGTCGGGGGTTCGAATCTCTCCTGGGACACCAGATTGATAGAAAACTCGAACTTTTAATTTTTCTGAGAGTTCGAGTTTTAATATACATAAATTTATGATAGATTATTTGCAGAGATTAAATTGATAATGTCAATTTAATAAACACACTTGTACATTGATGTCATCAATGTACATGTGAAATCGTATTGAACGATTTGTAAAAATTGGAAGTATGTGCTATAATTTTTTTATCAGCAATGATTAGGAAGAGTAACTTTGAAACTTAATATAGAGAGTTATCGGTTGGTGAAAGATAATATAAGTTATTAGTGAAAGACACCTATGAGCTACTTATTTGAAATTAATAGTAGAGTAAGTCGGATGTGAGCCGTTATTTCATTAAGTGATTATGTATTAAATCTTATTGATATATAATAAATTGGGTGGTACCGCGGATTCTAACAGTTATTCGTCCCTTTGTGGATAATATAACTGTTTTTTTTATTATATTTGATAGGAGGAAGAAAAGTGAAAAAAGTATATTTTAAAAACTTAAATGAATGCTTTGAACAAGAGATTACTATCGAAGGCTTTGTTGATAGTATTCGAGATTTACAATATGTTCAATTTTTGGTTGTTAGAGATACTACTGGTAAAGTTCAAGTAACGATTGAAAAAAATGAAAATAATTGTAAATTAAATGAAATTGTTTCAAATTTAACTTGTGAAAGTACTGTTAAAATTGTTGGAACATTATTACAAAATGAAAAAGTGAAACTTAATGGAATGGAGTTAATTCCAAGTGATATTATTGTAACTAGTAAATGTTTAGAAGAATTGCCTTTAAACTATAAAGATAGTAAGTCTGCACTATTAGATACTAGATTAAACTACCGATTTTTAGATTTAAGAAGTGAAAAAAATCTTCTTATGTTTAAAGTTCAAACATGTCTTATTAATTCAATGAGAGAATTTGTTGTAAAAAATAATTTTGTTGAAATCCACACTCCTAAAATTATTAGTACTGCAAGCGAATCTGGATCTGATGTGTTTGAAGTAAAATATTTTGATAGAAAAGCATATTTAGCGCAAAGTCCACAGTTTTATAAACAAATGGCAATGTGTAGCGGATTTGATCGAGTTTTTGAGGTTGCTCCTGCATTTAGAGCCGAGAATTCAAACTCTTATAGACATACAACTGATTTTACTTCATTTGATGTTGAAATGAGTTATATTGAGTCTTTGGAAGAATTAATGGATTTTGAAGAAAATCTTTTTATTGCAGGTATAACAGCAGTAAAAGAAAAGTATGGAGATCAAATTAAGGAATTGTTTGATGTTAATGTAGTTGTACCAACAAAGCCATTTCCTCGAATTAAACTAGAAGAATTATATAATGAATTAGAAAAAGAATATGGTTTTAAAATGAATTATGAAGATGTCGGAGATATGAATGCAGAATCAGAAAAATTAGCATCAAAGTATATTAAAGAAAAATATGGACATGAATTTGTATTTATTACAGATTTTAGTGCTAAAAAGAGAGCTTTCTATCACAAGAGAGAAAATGGTATTCCTCAAGGAGCAGACCTCATTTGGAAAGGGTGTGAAACTACTACTTTAGCATTAAGAGAACATAGGTATGAAGTGTTGTGTCAACAGGCCAAAGAAAAAGGGTTAAGTGAAAATACTAAATTCTATTTACAATTCTTCAAATATGGATGTCCACCACACGGAGGTTTTGCTTTTGGAGTAGATAGAGTAACTATGTTACTTCTTGAAACTGACTCTTTAAAAGAAACAATGTTTCTATTTAGAGGTCCAAGTAGATTAGAACCATAAAAAGAGGACAAAATCCTCTTTTTGTGTTATATTTATATTAGTTAAATTTATTACTAACTACTTCTTTTGCCCAAAGAGTTGTTGTACTTCTCTCTCGGACACCATAGAGAAATTAGTCGAACTAATTCGACTTTCAAAATATAAAGGTTAATTTCGGTTAATCTTTTTTGCTTGTTTTGAAAGGGGTATGCTAATCTATATTAATAATAAAGGCAATTATTTCAATGAACCATTTAAATTAATGCCAATCATTGATAAATTTAAATCAGACATGAAAACCATTGTACACTCGTCGCTGGCGAGTTGTTGTCGTGCATTCTTATCCTGCTAAAAAAGTAACTCTTGAGTTAATGTATTAAAAGTTAAAAATATGTTTCGATTTTATAAAGAAAAAGGGATCTAATATCTTTAAAAAGAATCTAAAAAATATTATAATATAGTTGTACAAATAGTAATTTAATTAAATAATAAAATATATTTTTATAGTATCATAGACAATAATATTTCAGTTATATTTAAGATTTAAGTAGTAAATTAGAGTTAAGTGGTGATCATAATGAAAGTATTAATAATTGAAGATGAGTACAATTTGGCTGATGCTATATCTAGTTTGCTAAAAAAAGAAAGATATAATGTAGTTATTATTACGGATGGAGAACGAGGTTTAGAAGAAGCATTAACAAATACCTATGATTTAATAGTATTAGATGTTATGCTGCCACACAAAAATGGTTTTGAAATACTAGATGAATTAAAAAAAGAAGAAATTAGTTCTAAAGTTTTAATGTTGACTGCAAAAAATACTATAGATGATAAAATGACTTGCTTTAATAATGGTGCAGATGATTATTTAACAAAACCATTTCACATGCAAGAACTAATTGCAAGAGTAAATATTCAACTTCGTAAATCTAAAACAAAGAATAATAATATAATGGAACTTGGAGATATTATTCTTAATATAAAAAGCATGGAGTTGTGTAGTCGAAATGAAAATTATAAAGTAAAAATAATTGGAAAAGAATTTCAACTTTTAGAATTACTAATGAATAACCCTAATCAAGTAATCTCAAAAGAACAACTTTTTGTTAAAATTTGGGGATATGATACAGAAAGAGATATAAATACATTAGAAGCATATATATCTTTTATTAGAAAAAAATTAAAACTTATCAAATCCAAAATAAACTTAAAAGCGATTCGTAATATGGGGTATGTATTGGAGGTTTTAGATGAAAAAGTTAAGGAATAAAGTCTTTTTTACAATATTTACAATAATGACTCTTTTTGTACTTATTATTACTACTACAATGATAGTAAGAAATTATGTAGAAAAAAAGGAATCTATTACAGAAATACTTACTAATGCAGCAAGAATGCCAAATAAAAACAAAGATAAAATAGATTTTCCATCAAATGAAAAAATTAATGGACAAGACACAAGAAGGATTTATTTAGATTTTATGATATATACAATAATATTAGATAGAAATGGAAATTTTGGTGAAATAATTAATCATACCAATAATGATGAATTTGATAGTTATAAAATAGAAACTATAGCAAATGATATAATTGATAAACATATAGAAGATTTTTTTGTAGGGAATCTTTTTATAGATAATTATGCTTATTTTTTTACACCAAATAACACTCTAATTATTATTGATAATACAAATCTAAATAAAATTTTAGTAAACGAATTAATTATTTATTTAATGACAATAATTCTTTGTGAAATTATAATATTAATAATTACTTATATAATAACAAAATGGATTACAATACCTGTAAAAAAATCTTTTGAACAGCAAAAAATATTTGTTGCTGATGCTTCTCATGAGTTAAAAACTCCACTATCTGTAATACTAGCTAGTGCAGATGCATATTTGAGTGACAAAAATGATAAGTGGGTATACAATATGAAAAATGAATCAGAAAGAATGACTAAATTAGTTAAGGAACTGCTAGATCTTGCAAAGACGGAAGAAGATATTGAAATAATGATGCAAGAAACTAATTTATCAGATATTGTAGAGGGTACTATTCTAACTTTTGAAAGTTTATTTTATGAAAATCATATTGAATTAAAATATGAAATAGAGCCAAATATTGAAATATTATGTAATGAAGATTTAATTAGTGAACTTATGTATATTTTAATTGATAACTCTATTAAACATTGTGATAAAGTAGGGAAAGTTTTTATTAATCTATTTAAAAATAATAAACAGGTTATTTTAGAGATTAAAAATACAGGATTACCAATAAGTAAAGAAAATGAGAGTAAAATATTTGAACGCTTTTATAAAATGGATTCGTCAAGAAATAGAAATAGTGATAATTATGGACTGGGACTCGCTATAGCCAAAAATATAGTAGAAAAACATAATGGAAGTATCTCTGCTCATTCAAGTGATGGATATACAACATTTAAAATAATATGGAATCAAAAATAATAATTTG
>CANEDJ010000052.1:0-8625 GCA_947426265.1 uncultured Mycoplasmatota bacterium
TTATTATATCAAAAAGCCGCACCTTTCTGGTGCGGTTCATATTTCAATTTAGGAACTCGAATTTTTGTGTTTCGAGTTTTAAAATATTTTGGATTTGTGTAAAAATTTAGTAGAGGTATGTTGATATGAGCTTATACGTGAAAATATGACATGATCAGGCCTATTTGGAAATAGATTCAATATTAGGAAAAAGAAATGAACAAGACTCAATAATATCAATAGTAGATGTACAAGAAGATTATAGTTGATAAAGGTGAACTATAAAAATGAATATTATGTAAATAAGCTAATATATGAATTTATTATAAGAAATGATATAAAGGTAAAATCAATAACAACAGATAATGGATTAGAATTTATGGCATTGGGAATAACAGCAAAAAAACTGGGAGTAAAATTATATAAATGTGATCCATATTGTTCATTTTAAAGAGGAACAAACGAAAGAATGAATATGATAGTAAGAATATTTATACCAAAAGGAAGTTCAATGAAGCTAAAACCTCAAATATATTTAGATGACATTTGTTTTAAAATAAATAGTATGCCTAGAAAAATATTTGACTTTAAATCATCTTATGAGCTAGAATTAAATTATGATTAAATTGGTGTGGTTCAAATTACAATAAAGAAAAAAATCAATTTTGTTTTGGAATTGATTTTTTTGTTTCCTACAAATATTCTAAAAACTTCTTACTAGCAAACGGTAAATTAATATGTTTGTTTTGAGCCAAAAAAACATTAGAAATAGGAATACTTTTATTAATGTTTAATTCTTTTAAATGTGGGTAATTATGAAGTGCCAAATCAATGATAGAAAAACCAATTCCAAATCCTGCTTCAGTAAATTCTAAAACTAAATCTTGACTTACAACTTCCGTTTTAGGTTGTAATAATAGATTATACTGCAAAGTATGATAATCTAAAAATTTTCTGCTATTGGATTCTTTCTTCTGCAAAATTAATGGATAAGTGTTTAATTCCATTAATGACTTGATTCTATCATGAAAGTAATTGGGATTATAAACAAATCCTTGCTTTAATTCTCTTATTTTTCTTATGATAATGTTTGTTTCTTTAACATCTCCTTCATTAAAAATTACAAAATCTAATTTTCCCTTTTGTAAATCAATGATAAGGTTACTTGTTAAATCATTAGTAATGTTAATGTTGATATTTGGATAATCTTTATGAAATTTTTTTATAGAATCCATTAATACAATTTTTGTTAATGTAGTAGAAGCTCCAATCTTTATTTCTCCTTTTGATAAATCTTTGAAAGAAGTAAATTCATTTTCAGCATTGTTAATCAGTTCTAAAGCTCCCTTTACATAATCAAAAAACATTTTTCCTTCACTTGTTAATTCCATTCCTTTATTGCTTCTCAAAAATAATGTACCACCTAATTGGTCTTCTAATTTTTTTATTGATTGACTAATTGCTGGCTGTGAGATATGTAACTCTTCGCTAGCTCTTGTCATGTGCTTATGCTTCGCAACTATATAAAAAATTCTATATAATTCTAAATCTACATTCATGATAAGTCCTCCTTATTAACATCATAACATAAATATATTTTACTTATCAATAAGTACAGAATAAAATAAAGTTAGAAAGGAAGAGATTTAGATGTTTAAAGAATTTAATATTGTAATCGGAATTACAGGAGGAATCGCAGCTTACAAAGCTTGTGGAATTGTGAACTTTTTCAAAAAAGAAGGAGCAAAAGTAGATGTAATTATGACAAAAAATGCTTGCGAATTTATTACTCCATTAACTTTAGAAACGTTATCAGGAAATAAAGTTGTTATAGATATGTTTCAAAGTCCTGATTATAGGGAAGTAAAACATATTAGTTTAGCAAAAAAAGCAGATTTATTTTTGATAATTCCAGCTACTGCAAATATCATAGGGAAAGTTGCAAACGGAATTGCTGACGATATGCTTTCTACTACTATAATGGCAACTAATGCTCCAGTTATATTTGTGCCTGCCATGAATGATGCCATGTATAAAAATAGAATTGTCCAAAGTAATATGGAAAAACTAAAAAGCTATGGTTATAAATTTATAGAACCAGCGATAGGACATCTTGCATGCGGCTATGATGGGCAAGGTAAATTGCCAAAAAGAGAAGATATTATAGAATGTGTAAAAGTGTTTATCAAGGAGGAAAGTTAAAATGAAAAAAATTGTGATTACTGCAGGTGGTACAAGTGAGAAAATTGATAATGTAAGAAAGATAACCAATTCTTCTAGTGGAAAGTTAGGAATGGTGATTGCAAATGAATTATTAGAAGAAATGGAAGATGTGCAAATATTTTATGTATGTTCTAAAAGTTCGCTTCGACCATTAGATAAGAGAGTTCAAATAATAGAAATAGATGGAACTATGGATTTAAAAAATATAGTAGAAAAATTGCTTATAGAACACCATATTGATTATTTTATTCATTCAATGGCTGTATCTGATTATATGACAGATTATGTGACAACGCTTGAAAGGATAAAAGAAAGTATTATGAGGACAGATGATATTGATGAAGCACTAGCTAATATAGAAGTAATCGGTGGTTCTAAAATTTCTTCTTCTGAAAATAATTTGGTAATTGTATTAAAACCAACCCCCAAAGTTATTTCTGTGATAAAAGACATTAGTCCTCTTACATATTTAGTAGGATTTAAGTTATTGGATCATGTATCTAAAGAAGAATTATTGGTCGTAGCAAAAAGGCTAAGAGATAAAAATAAATGTGATTTAGTAGTAGCAAATGATTTATCAAATATTAGAAATGGAGAACATATTGGCTATATTATTGATAAACAAGATTATGTAATAAGTGCTAGTGGAAAAGAAGAGATAGCAAAGCAATTGGTAAGGAGAATGAAATATGAAAGATAAGATTTTATTTGTAGGTGGAGATTGGGATTTAAATGGTGGAAAAGAATCTTCTTTAGTTAGAAAATTTGCTCAGGAATTAAATGATATAACCGTTTATAATGGTGGAAATTATAATGAGTTGAATGAAATATTAGAGTCTTCTATTCATTATGAAATTGTTATTTGGTGGGCTAATGTCCCAAATAATTTACCAAAAATTAGAAATGTGAAAGATATTAATTATAAAACGATGTTAGTTTCGTCTAAAAGAAACTTGAAACATGAATATACATTTCAAGATTTACTTCAAAGATCTTTTGCTTTAAAATCAAATTTGACAATTGAATTTACAAAAGAAAATGATTTATATTATATGAAATTATTTGATCCATTAGGGAATCTATGGTATGAAGGAACTTCTATTAAAGAATGTTCTAAAGCATTGTGTGAGAGACTAAATTTTATAAAACGCATAAGAAGAGAATCAACAATTTCATCAGAAGAGAACACTGGAGCTTTAGCATGGTTTTTCAATTTATTCAAAGAAGAAATATATCATTCAGACGAAAATTTAATAACTCCAATAAAAAAAGAGTTTCTAGAGATTGTAAAAGATTATGCTATTACACTAGCGCAAGCAACATTTGAAACAAAAGATGCAAAAAGATTTCTGGGGAATGCCTCTTTTAGATGTCCAAAAGGATTTCCATCTTTTAGAGCAGGTAAATATATTTTTGTAAGTAAGAGAAATGTAAATAAAGAATTTATTTCTATTGAAGAATTTATTCCTGTATATATGGAAGATAATAAGATTTATTATTGCGGAGAATTTAAGCCATCTGTTGATACTCCAATTCAGATGAGATTGTATGAGAAATTACCTAATATCAATTTTATGATACATTCTCATTGTTATATAAAAGGAGCTCCATATACAAAAGAAGCATTACCATGTGGTGCAATTGAAGAAGTATCAGAAATCTTGAATTTGATAAGTGATTATCATAAAGATTTCTATGTTATCAATTTAAAAGGTCATGGTAGTATTATGATGAGCAAAGACCCAGAACAATTAAAAAATATTGAAATGATAGGAAGAAAATTACCAGAGAATATGTATAGAAAATTTGAGGTCTAAAAATTTCAGTGTATGGTTTTAATTTTTAAAAAGTGGTATTTTTCAAAGATATCATTTTTTTGCTATTTGAACTTTATTTAGAAACCTTTTTGATAATAAAAAAATATGATAAAATAGATATAGAATTACAAAAGTAGGAGGAAACAGAATGAATTATATTTTATTCCATGTCCCACATTCTTCTTTAAAAATTCCAAAACAATTTTGGAATATATGCATCAAGGATAAAAAGTATATCCAAAATGCGAATATATTTTTAAGTGACTATTTAACAGATAAATTACTTCCAAATAAATGTCATAGATTAATTTTTAAATATTCTAGACTTTTTTGCGATGTTGAAAAATTTAAAGATGATACAAAAGAATTTATGTCTGAGAAAGGTATGGGCGTAATTTATACAAAAGACTGTGATGATATTATAACGATTCCAAATAAAAAATACAAAGCAAATATCCTAAAATCTTATTATGATAGGCATCATAATAAATTAGATAAACTGATTACAACTGCATTAAGAAAACAAAATAAGTGTATTATTATTGATTTCCATAGCTTTTCCGATGAAATGGTAGAAAAATTATTTGGTATTAAGGATAATCCTGATATTTGTATTGGTATAGATGAAGAATACACTGATACGAAATTATTTGATTTTACAATTAAGCATTTTGAAAAATATGGATTTTCATTAGATATTAATAAACCATATTCTGGAACAATGATTCCAAATAAATATTTTAATAAAAAAGAAAAAAGATTATCATCTATTATGTTGGAATTTAATAAGCGAATCTATCTTAACGATAAAACAGACTTTTATAAACTTAAAAATTGTATCGATGATTATTATAATCAGATGAAATCAATATGATTAGGAGATGGTAGTATGATGAAAATGATTGTGACCGATTTAGATGGAACACTTTTGAATAAGACAAGAAAACCAACCGAAGAAACAAAACAATATTTGAAAAATTTAAAAGAACAAGGTTATATTATTGTAATTGCAACAGGAAGAATTTACGCTTCAGCACTTACTGCAACTGATGGAGCAATATTCGCAAACTATCTTATTACAGATACAGGAGCTTGCATTTATCAAGTAACTGGTGAGCCAATTTTTCAAAATTTAATTGGAAAAGAAATTGTGGAAAAATTATTTGAGTATTATAACGAAGAGTTTCGTTTTATGGATGTCTGCAATAAAAATATGATTTATAAATATTCTAAAACAGAAGTAGAAAATAGTGACTTTGTAAAAACAGTAACAAATCCAGGTGATATTTTAAAAGAAAACTTAGAAATTTCTCATGTCTCTATTGTAATGAATACAAATGAAGCTGTATTAAATTTGTACGAAAAATTAGTAATAGAATTTCCTGAATTAGAAATTTTAATTATGCAAGATTCTTTTAAAGATAATAAATGGATTGAAATAATGGCAAAAGATTGTTCTAAATATCGTGCAATTAAGAATTTAGCTGACCACCTTGGAATCCAAAATGAAGAAATTATTACTTTTGGTGATGGAAGAAATGATATTGATATGATAGAAAATTGTGGATATGGAGTGGCTTTAGAGAATGCGCTTCCAGAAGTAAAAAAAGTTGCTAAAGATATTACTTCTTTGGATAATGACCATGATGGAGTAATGCATTATTTGCAAAGTATAATCAAAAGAGCCAATTAATTTGACTCTTTATTTGTTATTAAATCAATTAGTTTCTTTACACTATAATTTGGAACTCTATTGTTTAATGTTACGATTCCAATATCTCTTTTTGGTATATTAGGAATGACTTTAATTTCAAAAAGTGTCTTATTTAAGTCTTCTTTGATAAATTCTTTTGTAGCGTATCCAATTCCAAATCCACTTTTTACAAAATCCATAATTAGATTATAACTAACAATTTCTGTTTTTGGTCTCAAAAGAACATGGTTTGTATTTAAAAATTTATCTAAAAATTTTCTTGTATTAGATGGATTTTTTTGAAATAAGAGTGGATAGTTTTGAAGTTCCTCTAATTTTACTTTACCTTTTGTTAGATCATAATATCTTTTATTTCCTACAAAAATGTCTTGTACTTTCATAACTGGTAAAACATTCAAATCTTTATAATCAGAAGCAATAGGCAAATTTAATATCAAAATATCTAAATTTCCATTTCTTAACTCTTTTAATAAAGTTTCTGTTAATGTATTTACAATCTCAATATCAATATTTGGATATTTTTCATGAAATATTTCTAAATAGGGCATCAATACATGTCTACTGACTGTTGTACTAGCTCCAATTCTAATATTTCCTCTATCTAAATTCTTTAAATTGGTCAATGTGTTTTCTCCATTTGAGAAACTTTCTATTCCTTTTTTTACATAATCAAATAATACTTTTCCTTCTTCTGTTAACTTTACGCCTTTTTTGGTTCTAACAAATAGAGTAATTCCTAATTGTTCTTCTAATGATTTGATTTGAAAAGAAACCGCTGGTTGCGAAATTAATAATTCATTGGCGGCAGCAGAAATACTCTCATTAATCGCAACTGTATAAAATATTTTATAGCTTTCATAGTTAATATTCATATATAAGTCTCCTTTATATTAAATATAAAAAATATATATTATATTTATATCACAAAATGGGATATAATGCAATTGTGACGAGAGATGCATTTCTTAATGAAGGAGGAATTATAATGGCAAGTCATGCTGGATTAGTATATGTTTTAAAAACAAAATATGGATTTATAAATGAAAAGGGAGAATTTGTTGAAAGGATGGAAGATGCTCAAAGAATCGATTTTATGCAATTTGGTTTTGGCCCTTCTGCATATGATGTATACAAACGTTTAGGATATAAAAACGAAGTGCTATCAGAGAAAGATATAGAGTTTCACACAGTTGTTCCTTCCTATGATTCACGATTAGGAATAATAGAAAGGTTATATCGATTGATAGGATATGATTATGAAACTTCGTGTATGATCGCTGCAGAGGATTTTAAAAAGTATAGTCTTTATCTTTATCAGAATTTTTTAGATTATGAAAAAACAATGCATGATAAAGTATTAAATTTTTATAAAGAACAAACAAGATCTGATTCTGTAGATGGAATTGATTTATATGAAATACCAAATAGAGAAGTGAAATGGCGAGAAGAGGGAGAGATAAGAAGCTTTTATTCTGAAATAGGAGAAATATATTGTTACACACTTCCGCTAAAAAATCTTCGTTTGGAAAACTATTTTTCTGTAGATCAAAATTGGAATCAAATTCAAAATGTAGGATTATTAGAATATATCAAAGGAAAGTTAAAAGAAAAGGAAGAAACTAGAATATATGGAGTAAAACAAGATGAATCATTGAAAGTTTATATGCAATATCCTGATACCAATTTGATTACTTATATTAATGAGTGTGTTCGAGATTATTATAACGAACATGAAATGCATATTACTAGAATGTTTGGAAGTTACATTTTATTAGGAAAAGAAGCAGGAAAATTAAAAGCATTAAAAGCGACTCCGATACCGATTCAATATTGTCCATTAATGAAAAAGTTATTAATGGAAGTAGGAGGTGAAGTAGCAGAAAGATTATTAGCAACTTTGCAAACGGAAGACCAGGAAATTCAAACTAAAATGATGTGTCATTTAATTGATGAAATCGTAATAAAAGGCAGATATTTTGATACTAGTAGACCACTTAATTCTTGTGAGGCAAATGTTTTATTTGGAGCATCAGAAACAATGTCATCGGCATTTCAAGATGGAATGATAGATGCAGCAGTAATTGTTTCTAATAATTTGGGAACGATTATTACAACAAGTGATTCTAATACCCAAGGTGCTGTAAAGAGAATGACTGGATTATTTTATACGAGTCCTTCTAAAGAAATTGTAGAGACAGCAAAAAAAGCAGGAATTATACCAGTTTATCCTTATACTGCAACAATCAATCAATTAGAAGGAGTAAAAAAAGCAATCCATCTTGGATATAAAAAAATAGCTGTTTCAGTGGCTGCCAATGATAATGTTCTTCATGAAGCTTTAAAAAGATTAGAAACTGATGGAATTACAATTTATAAATTTGGATTATGTTCTACAGGAATTGATTCTAAAACTGCCAAAATTATGGGGGAAAATGCAGATGTTATATGGACTTGTGCTTCAAAAAATGTAAGAGAGTTTGTGGAACCGAACGCGATTGCCCAAGTAGGAATAAAAATTCCAGTTCATATAATGACAGAAAAAGGATTTCAAATTGTGAGAAGTCATTTAATGAGAATGGGATTTGATGGAAGTGTTGTAAAACTGATAAAAGGATCAGGAAAACCAGTATTTTTAAATGAAAAAGGAAAAATTAAGGTGTTACAGAAAAAAATGCTACATGGTTGTATTGATTGCCCACATCCTTGTGTATAATAAGAAGAAAATGGTATATTTTTATATCATTTTTTTGAATAAGTGTAGTAGTTTGGTTACAAAATAGAAGATAGGAAAAAAGAAATTGCTATAATGGATATTATAATAGCGAGAGGTAATAAAAATGAGAAAAAAAGGATTTACATTGATAGAATTACTAGCTGTAATTGTAATATTGG
>CANEDJ010000053.1:0-8609 GCA_947426265.1 uncultured Mycoplasmatota bacterium
AAGACAAAAAAAGTAGCATATTCATTTTGAATATACCACTTTGTCAACAATCTGAAAGAATGATTAAAAAATCATTCTTTTTCTTATAATTCGACATTATGATAGACATGTTGAACATCTTCTATTTCGTCTAACATTGTAAGCAATCGATTAAAATACATAAGATCATCTCCAGCTAATGTAATTTTATCTTTTGGGATGAATGTGATTTCATCCAAATCAAATTGTACTTCTGGAAGGACTTTTAAAATTGCTTCTTTCATCGCATATAAATCGGTTGGTGTTCCATATACGACAACACTATCTTCTTCTGTTTCAATATCTTCTATTTCTACCCCTTCATTTAATAATGCTTCTAAAGCTGCTTCTTCCTCTAATCCTTTGAAACTAATGACACATACATGATCATACATATAAGCTGCACTTCCCATGCTTCCCACTTTACTATTACATTTATTTAAAGCTGCTCTGATACTACTAATAGAACGATTCACGTTGTCTGTTAAGCATTCTACGATAAGTGTTGATCCATTTGGGCCAAATAGTTCATATCTTACTTCATCATAAGATTCATCTGCTCCACTACTTACTTTATCAATTGCTCTTTTAATAATGTCTGAAGGTACTTGTTCTTTTTTTGCTCTTTCTAATAAGCGCTTCAAAACTGCATTACTAGCAGGTTCTGTTCCACCTGTTTTTGCTGCTTGATATATTTCTCTTGCATACATAGAATATAATTTTGCTTTGGCTGCTCCTGTTTTTTGAATACTTGCTTTTCTTACCTCATATGCTCTTCCCATACTGGTTCCTCCTTTTTCAGTAATATTTTATCTTAATTTTCTTTCTTTTTCAACTTAAAGATAGATGTCCTGTTTGAGTTCTAAATGAATTCCTACGTTCTTTTTTAGAACTCGATGTATGAAAATAGACATTTTTGTATTTTTATAGTTTGATTTACAAACAAATTCTACATGACTTCCATCAGTAATACTAAATGGTATTTCTATACTTTGAAATCTAGAACTTCGAATTTGGATTTTGTAATCTCCTTTTTTTAAATCTAAATTTTTTATTTGACCATTATCTAATGTACACATATTGACTCCATTTATAATCACTTGATAAGAGATATCTGCATCTACCCACATTTGTTCTCGTTTAATTGTTAACATGTCTTTCTCCATTCTGGGCCTTTTTTAGGGCATCTTTCGCTGCTTCTTGCTCTGCTTCTTTTTTACTGTGGGCACTTCCTACTCCATACCGAATAGAATCAATTCGGACTTCTACTGTAAAAATTTTATTGTGAGCTGGCCCTTCTTCATTGATGACACTATATTCTAAACTCCTTTTGTCTGTCTGTACAAGTTCTTGAAGTACTGATTTGTAGTCATTGATAAAGTCTAATTTGTGGGTTTCTATCATTGGTATTACATGTGTATTTAAGAATTCTGTTACCGTTTTATTTCCTTGGTCTAAATAAAGGGCGCCTATAAAGGCTTCAAAGATATCTGCTACAATTGCCTTTCTATATTTTCCTCCGTTTTCTTCTTCCCCTTTTCCTAGTAAAAGTTCTTCATTTAGTTTTAGTTTTAAAGAATATTCATAAAGCGCTTCTTCACAAACATAATGAGCTCGAAGTTTCGTCATCATACCTTCATCATATTCGGTATTGCGAAATAAATAGTCACTCATAAAAAGTTCTAATACTGCGTCTCCTAAATATTCTAATCTTTCATAACTTTGTAGTCCATGCTCATTTGCATAGGAGGTATGTGTAAATGCTCTTTCGTACAAGGACTCATGGTCCGTTTTTATTCCCAGTTCTTCTAGTATTTTCATCTTATCACCTTTTAATATTATAACAAACTTTTATCAATCAAAAAAGAAATATTTTACATTTGGTGTAAATTTTAGTATAATAAATGAGATGAAAAAGATATTGATATGGTTGATAAGGGGTTATCAAAAAATTCCTGGAAACTTCCATGGATTATGTAGACATATTCCTACTTGTTCTAATTATGCGATTGAAGCAATTACAGAATATGGTTCTATTAAAGGTTCTTTTTTAGCTTTGAAAAGAATCTTAAGATGTAATCCATTTGGAACTAGTGGATATGATCCTGTACCTGAAAGGAAGAAAAAAATGAAAAAATTTTTATTGTTAATGGTATTATTTGGAGCATTGCTTTCAACAGGTTGCTTTAAACGTGATGATTTAGAGGATGTTACCATTTATACAACAGTTTATCCTGTTAGTTATATTACAGAACGTCTTTATGGTGAACATAGTACAATCTATAGTATTTATCCAACTGGAGTAAATCCAATGGATTATAAGTTAACAGATAAACAAATTAAAGATTACAGCAAAGGAAGAATGTTTATTTTTAATGGGCTTTCTTCTGAAAAAGATTATGTGGAAAAATTATTTCATCATAATAGAAAATTAAAGATTATTGACACTACTTCTAGTATGGAAAAAACTTATGAAGAAGAAGAGTTATGGTTAGATCCTTCTAACTTCTTGATGTTAGCAGGAAATATAAAAAATGGGTTTAATGAGTATATTAGTAATCATTATTTAAAAAATGAAATTGAAGAGAATTATCAAACATTAAAAGTAGAAATTTCTGCTTTGGATGCTGAAATTAGTACAATGTATGAAAACAGTTCTAAAAAGACTATTGTAGTAGCAAATGATGTTTTTAAATTCTTAGAAAAATATGGATTTACAGTTTATTCATTAGAGGAAAATGAAAATTTAACAGAAAAGACTTTAGCCGATGTAAAATCAATGATTCAAAGTGGTCAAATAAAATATATCTTTGCAAAAGAACAGGAAGAAAATTCTAAAACGGTAGAAGCTTTAGTAAAAGAAGGAAATGTTGAAGTTTTAAGATTCCATATGTTATCCAATATTACAGAGGACGAAAAAAATAATGGAGAGGATTATATCTCCATTATGAATAAAAATTTAGAGCTTTTAAAGCAAGAGTTATATGATTAAAGAAGCGGATATTGTATCTACTTCTTTTCTTCTTCATTTAAAAAATGTTTTTTAAATATAATTATTTTGCCAATACAACTTTTAAAAGATTGTTTTCCTTCTCTAATTCCTTTAAACTCTTTTCAGGAGTCGGTAATTCTTCTGGCATAGTTCCACCATTTTTTTCAATTACTTCTCTAATATTTTTTCCAATGTTATAATGAGATTTATTAGCTGCTTTTTCACTCGCAATATTTTCTCGTTTTAATTTAGACTCAGTTTGTGTAATGCGAAAAAGGTTAGCTGCCAACTCTTCACTTCCCATATTATCTAAAATGTCTTCCCTATATCTTAAACCTTTTCTTTTAGCAATATCGTTAGCTGTCTCACCATTATATAAACCTTTATACCCAGCATTATGAAATCTATCAAAATTTTTAACGCCTGCTTTTTTCGCTGCTTGATTGAGTGAATAATTTCCTTTTTTAGTTAGGTTTCTTTGATAAAATCTTTTTTCGTCTTCAGTTAACATGCTATATTCTTTTTCCGTTAATTCCTGTTTTCTTGTTTGTACCGCAAAATAGGTTTGACCTAATGCAACTACTTCTTTATTTGGGTCAGCATTTTGAACAATTAAATAACATGCATATCTTGAAAGCTTATAATCTTTTTGTTTCCTTTTCGCTCCTGAACCAATACTAACCATTTTGTTATGAACAACAAAATGGTCAATATCAGATATTTCAGAATTTTGGCAAGATATTTTTGCTTTTTCAATTACTTTTTCAAAATTTCTCAAATCTTTATATTCTAATGCTTTTTGTAATTCTCTAGCAAGCCAATACTCTTCACCGTTTCCTTCAATATGTTTAATTTCTTCAAAAGTTTCTTTCGTATATTCCTTTATTTTATTCATTAACTTACTACCTCCTTCTATTTGTATTTTTGAAGTTTCTTCCATGAGTAGAACTGCCTAATCGTCATAAACAAGCTAGCAAGCTAGTTAGCCCCTGCTTTATTTCTATAGTATGCTTTATCACTACTATAATGTCTATGTCAATAGTGATGAAGAACTTTTTTCGCTTTTTTTCAAAATATACTTTTTTTCAATAAAAAAAATAAGTTCTATAATGTTTTCTAAAATCATTATAAAGCTTATTCTTATTTTTTATAGTTATTTCATACAATTTTCTTGATATCTTTTTCTGCAAGTTTCTATTACTTTTAAAGCTTCTTCTATTCCTTCATATTCTTTACAAACAACTTTAATTCCTTGTAATGATTTGTAGTTTTCAAAAAAGTTTCTGATTTCTGCCAATGTAAATTCTGATAAATCGCCTAATTCTTCTACTTCTTTATATCTTGGATCTACTGCACAAACAGAAATAATTTTATTATCTTCTTGTCCATTATCAATAATTTTTAGATTTCCAATAATTCTAGCTGGAACAATACATCCTGGAAATGTTGCTTCTGAACTAATTACTAAGATATCTAATGGGTCTCCATCTAGTTCTAATGTTTCATCAATATATCCATATTCAGCTGGATAATTCATCGCTGAAAATAAGACTCTATCTAGTTTTATTTTGCCTCTTTCTTTATCAATTTCAAATTTTGTTTTTGTTTTTTGTGGAATTTCAATAATTGCTTCTTCTATATGTTCCATACAAACCTCCTTTACTATATTTCTATTATAACATTGATTTTAAATAAATATTATATATTATACTCATTTCTTTTATAGTATACCACATCATTATAATTATTTTATAAATTTATGTTTTAGCTTTGCTTTCTTTTATGTGTTTCTGATAGAGCTTGATAGCAAAAAGATTATTATGTATCAACATAAATTTTGAAGATAAAAAACTACTAAAGAGTTTTTAGCACTTTAATAGTTTTTGATGTTATTTTTTGTCAAATAGTTTTGAAAATCCACTTTTTTTCTTATTAAGACTTTCTAAATCTTCTATTGTTACATTTAATGCATCTAAAATATCTTGTATTAATTTATCCCCCTTAAAATCTCCTTTTGAACGCTCTTTTAAAACTTCAATTGATTTTATGATATTTTCTATATACATCAATCTCTGATTTTTAGGCGTTTCCTTTATAAATCTTTCATAATCTATATACAATCTAATATCCGCACTTCTATTCTTTCTACTTATGTATTTTCTTTCTTTCCAATATTCCTTCATTTCTTTTGGAATAATAATTGTAATAATTCCAACATCTTGAAACTCTGTTCCATAAGTATCATCTTCTTCTAAATTCCCATTTTCTTCACATACAAAAGAAAGTCTTTTATTTACATACTTCCACGCTTTATGATAGCCTTCTGAAGCTTGATGCTGCAATTCAGCACTTAAAAATACTCTCATTATTATGTCCTCCTCTACCAATCGCTTTTATTAAATGGTGGCCTATTCCCATTGTGGCGATTTTTATAATCAATTATCATGTTATGTTGCCAATAATGCATTTCATATTTTGTTCCACTAGCTCTAAAGTCCATATATGCGCCCCCTGGGACCAAATCCCTTAAATAAGCTTTACTATATCTATTTACTCCCATAGTTGTTTCACCATATTTTAAAACTACTTTGGGATTATTTTGTGGAACTAAAGCATACCCTTGAGCTGGTTTTGTTGTGCTTAATGAGTTCCCATGTACTTTTGTTGTAGACACTGATGCTGATTGAACATTTTTTTGTGACTGAACAGCCTGCACTTTATGAGCATTATAAGTAAAACTAGCGGCATCGTAAGCAGACTGTACAGTCATTCCAAGAGATGCAATTCCTACTGCTTTCTGTGCTCCTTCTGATACATAACGAGCCCAGTCAGCAATGCCAATTTCGCCTTTAGTATTATGATGTTCTACCATTTTATTTATTGCATAAGCTGTTCCTGCTATAACTGCAGCACCAGTAAATATTATTGCGATTGCAAAATTTCCATCTGTATCTATATTCATTATTGGGTTATTTTCTGCATATGCAAACATATTAGATAGTGTAATTCTTTCTCTACCTGCTATTACAGTATCACTATTAATAAATCTACCAAATAGAGGATTATAATATCTAGAATTTAAATAATATAATTTTGTCTCTTCATCATAATAATAACTTCTATATCTAAATGGATTTATATAAGCCACATGTGATAAATCTGTAATTTCTATTCCTTTATTATCTGTTATTAAATTTATATTTCCATATGCATCATATTTATAGTTTGCTATTACTTGATAATTACTATCCATAATTCCTATAATGTCTTCTTGTGCATTTTTTACATAGTAATAATTTTGATAGTTACATCTAAATCCTACTAGATGATTATTCTCATCTCTTTTATAGTATATCATACCTTTATAATTATTTTATAAATTTATGTTTTTAGCTTCGCTTTCTTTTATGTGCTTCTGATAGAGCTTTATAGCAAAAATATTATTATGTATCAACATAGTTTTGATAGTACAAAAAACTACTAAAGAGCTACAAACTCTTTAGTAATTTAAATTTTATAAACTTACATTATATTTATCATTTCCAAACATTATATAATAATCATCTTTTGGATTTTTTAATGTTGTATATTGATAGCATATTATTCCCGATTTAAAAGAATAAAACTCTGAATTATGACTATCTGATATAGGAATACTTTTGGAACATGCATATGTAATTAAAATCAAATAAATTGATCTATCATAATTATTATTTAGTGAAATAATATAGTCTTTGTAAACACCCCCATGATGCTCATTATTTTTTTGATAAAAAATATTTTTGTACTTCCAATAACCATTTTTATTTTCATAATTCATTATAGATATATCACCATCACTCTGTTTATACAAGATAAAACCAGTATCATCTACTATTATACTTTCTTTTAATTTATATTCAGGAAAATTATAGACAAATGCCTGTCTTAAATTTTTAAAAGCTAAAAATTTCATTTCTAGCAAGGATATTCCTGTTTCTAAGAATATTACCAATACAATCATTCCTATTAGCAAATTTCTTCTTCCTTTTCTTGATAGTTTGATTTTCTTTTTTCTTATAACTAGAATAATTAAAATTATTACTATAATATCAACTAATCTTTTAATCGTTACTGTATTCAAATATGCCGTCATTTTTCATTTCCTCTCATAAATTGCATTAATATGCTGGGACTAATGCCCCTCCCCCCTGAAGTGCCGCTGCTACACTTCTTACAATAGGACCACCTGCAAATACAGCAATAGGTATCCACGCATTCACATCAACTCTTGCATAAGTATCTACACTACTACCATCACTATTCGCTAAATTATAATTTCCTTGAGCAAAAACAGTAAATTGCTTTATAGAAGCACCTAGTTTGAACTCATGAAATCTTGTCTTTTCTCTATTCGAATATATTCCATAACTAATAGAAATATCATCGAATCCAACATTGACCGTCTCTTTAAAATATCCTAAATTTAAATTTATTCCTATATTTGCATCGTTATTTGCTTGCGAATAATAACCTGAAATTGGCTTATTTGAATCACCAACAGAACTAATTGGAATATTAATAGAACTCCCAGTTATCATTGACACTCCAGCTTTATTAAATATTGGGGACTTATAATCTTGTTTTACAGTTGTTGATGCCCCTGCTCCAAATACAGTGCCAATACAATTTCTAGCTCCTTTCACCATTTTATCTGCTGCTTTTAATGCTGGTTTAGCTACAGCTTTAATACCTTTAGCAACTACTCCAAAAAACCAATTTCCATCTTCATCTACTCTACTTACTGGATTATTGCCACAATATAGATATAAGTTATAAGCCAAATCATTTCCAGGTCCAAGCAATCTATCTGCATTAATAAATCTACCAAATAGAGGATTATAATATCTAGAATTTAAATAATATAATTTTGTCTCTTCATCATAATAATAACTTCTATATCTAAATGGATTTATATAAGCCACATGTGATAAATCTGTAATTTCTATTCCTTTATTATCTGTTATTAAATTTATATTTCCATATGCATCATATTTATAGTTTGCTATTACTTGATAATTACTATCCATTATTCCTATAATGTCTTCTTGTGCATTCTTAAGATAGTAATAATTTTGATAGTTACATCTAAATCCTATTAGATGATTATTCTCATCTCTCTTATAGTATATCATACCTTTTGGACTTTCTTCAAATATTATATTATTATTTTCTAGTAAATATTTTGTTTCTTTTCCATTTACTGTTTTCTTAGTCCTGATTCCATCTTTGTTATACTCATAAGTAATTGTATTATTTCCATCTACAATACTTTCTAACTGTCTTCCATTTATCCATGCTAATGTTTTATTTCCAATGGTTAATGGATTTCCTATTTCATCATATGTAATATTTTCATCATTAAACTTTGTTAATTGATCTTCCCAATTAGTGTTATTATATTCATAAATATCTTCATGTAATAATCTTTCTGTTTGTAATCGATACTCTTTTTTAGATATGATATTTCCTACATTATCATAACTATAAATAGTTGTAATGCCACTTTCATAATCATCATCTTTTATTAACTGATTAGAATTATCATATTCATAATGAT
>CANEDJ010000054.1:0-7969 GCA_947426265.1 uncultured Mycoplasmatota bacterium
TCGCTATTAAAGCTATCACAGCTAATATTACAATTACAGCTAATAATTCTATCAATGTAAATCCTTTTTTTCTCATATTTCATTACCTCTCGCTATTATAATATCCATTATAACACTATAATATCTATTATAGCAATTTCTTTTTTTCTTTCTTCTGTTTTGTAACCAAACTATTACGCTTATTCAATAACAATATTTTCATCAAAAACAAAAAAAGTAAGAATTTTGAGTTTCTAACATAAATACTATATGACTCTTCCTTACTTTTTATATCTTTTTAAAAATATTTAAGTATAAAAATAATATTAATCTATTCTATAATTATTTGCCTTTTCTCTTCTTTCCTTTCTTCATTTTTACCTAAAGTAATTGTTAAAACACCATTTTGGCAACTTGCTTTAATTGACTCTTCATGAATATCACCCACATAAAATGTTCTTTCTTTTTCACTCATTATTCTTTCTTTCCTAATATATTCATTTACTTCCTCATAAATATCTTCTTGCTTTACTGATACTGTCAAATATCCATTTTCATAATCTACTCTAATATTTTCCTTTTCAATTCCAGGCACCTCTATTTTCAAATAATAAACATTATCTTGCTCATAAATATCAGTTCTTAAATAATTAAATTCTCCATTATTAAAACCCAATCCATTTCTAAAAAATCCATTTCCTAAATAGTTCATAATTATTCCTTTCTAACTTTCTACATGTGTTTTTAAATGTTCTACTCTTATTTGTTCTTTCCCTTCTATTGCTTCTTCTATAATCATAGCTTCTATATCCTCTTTGATAATTTTATCAAGTCTTCTAGCTCCAAATTCTTTAAAATTACTCTTTTCTACAATTTCTAAAATAAGCGATTTGTCATAAGTAATCTGATATCCTTTCTTTTGATAACGTGTTTCCAATTTCCGCAATTTTTTTTCTGTCAATTTTTCAATATCCTGTTGCTTTAGTTTTTGAAATACCACAATTTCATCAATCCGATTAATAAAAGGAATACTAAAATGTTCTTTTAATTTCGAAAAAATAACATCATTCTTTGGAGATTCAAAGCCTATATGTATTTCTTCAAAACCAATATTAGAAGTCATAATGATAGTAACATTCCCAAAATGAACAGTAATCCCTTTAGAGTCTTTAATTTTTCCCTCTTCTAATACCTGAAAAAATAAATTTAAAATGGAAGGATGAGCTCTTTCTATTTCGTCCAATATTAAAACTGAATAGGGCTTATTTCTAATTTCTTCTAAAATATTTTTATGGTCATCATACCCTACATACCCTGGAGGAGCACCTACTATTTTACTGATAGAATGAGCTTCTGCATATTCACTCATATCTAATTTAATAATATTTTCTCTTCCTACTAATTCTTCACCAAATAATTTAGAAAGCGCAGTTTTTCCTACTCCTGATGGTCCTGCAAACAAAAGAGAAGTTCCTTTTTCTTCTTCTTTAAATCCTAATTTTAATCGCTTTGAAACCTGAACAATTTTTTCAACTGCTTCGTCTTGTCCAACAATCTCACTTTTAATATTATTTTCTAAATCTTTAATAGCCCTTTTATTTTCTTTTAAAAGTTCATATACTGGAACTTTGGTTTTGATATGAATTACTTCAGCTATATCTTCTTTGGTGACAATCTTATTATGCTTCTGCTTTAAAAGATTTAATTCTAGCTTATTTAAGCTATCCATTAAGTTATTTTCTTTTTCTTTCCATTTTGAAGCTTCTTTAAACTCATTATTTAAAATCGCCTCATTCTTTTCTTTTATCGTATTTTGAAGAACTTTATTCATTTCATGATATTTTTTCAATTCTTTGCTTTCTTTCAAACTTACTTTTGCACAAACTTCATCTAAAATGTCGATTGCTTTATCTGGTTGATTTCGATTATGAATATATTTCTCACTAAACTCAATAATTAAATCAATCATAGATTCACTTATTTTAACAAAATGATATTGTTCATATATAGCTTTTAATTTCATTAAAATATTTTTAACTACTTTTGTATTTGGGACTTCAATATAAATACTCTGAAATCTTCTATCAAGTGCTCCATCTGCTTCAATATACTTTTTATACTCTTCTGTTGTTGTAGCACCAATTAAACGCAACTTCCCTCTTGCAAGAGCTGGCTTAAAAATATTTGAAGCATCTATAGCACCTTCTGCCCCTCCTGCTCCTACTAATGTATGAATTTCATCAATGAACAAAATGATGTTATCGCTGTTTTCAATTTCAGATAGAACTTTTCTCATTCTTTCTTCAAATTCACCACGATATTTTGTTCCTGCTACCATGGTGGCCATATCCAAACTAATAATACGTTTATTTCTTAAAGAAGATGGTACTTCCCCAGATGCGATTCTTCTACTAAGTTCTTCCACGATTGCTGTCTTTCCTACTCCTGCTGCACCAATTAATAATGGATTATTTTTGGTTCTCCTAGAAAGTATTTCTAGCACCCTCTTTATTTCTATTTCTCTTCCAATCACAGGATCTAATTCACCATTGGTAGCTTTTGCTGTCAAATCTGTTCCAAGTTCTTCCAACATCATTTTATGACCTTTTTTATGTTTTGCTCCTGTCGTTAATTTATATGCAAATTCACTATATAAATCATCAATATCAATATTCATCCCAAGAAGTATTCTAATCGCTACTCCTTCTCCCTCTTCTAATAAACTCGCAAATAAATGCTCAATTGTAACTATTCCATTATTATTTTCTTTACTATCTATGATTGCATTCTCCATGACTCGTTTTAAAAGTGGTGTATACAAAAACCAATTGCTTGCTATTTCTCCTATTCCAACAATATCTATGAGTTCTAGTCGAAATGATTCATAGTCTAAATGATATTCTTTTAATTTTTTAGAAATTGGATTATCAGTTCTTAAAATAGCCAAAAGTAAATGCTCACTTCCTACATAGGGATGTTTTAACTCTTTCATTTCACTTTTCGCATTGATCAAAATTTGTCTTGCTTCTTCATTAAAATTTCCAAACATAAAATCATCTCTTTTCCTTTTCTATATTGTTTCAATCCTTTCTTTTTTAAACATTTTTATATAAAATAAGAGCGGAAAAACAATAAATTTGTTCTTCTCCAAATACACTTGTTGAAACGCTAAACTTAATATCAACAATTTCTAATTCTTTTTCTTCTAAAAAATCATTGATTGCCTTTTCTAAGTCCGTTTCATGACTTTCATCAAACACTTTTACTTTCATATCATCACCACCCTCATTTTAAAATAATTAATATGATAAAAATGTCGGATTGCATCATTTAGAAATTATTTTTAACGACAAAAAAAATCACAGAATTGTGATTTTTAATTATTTTTTTACTTTCATAAGAAAGAAGCTTTCCTTCTCTTGTTTTTTTCCTGTAAAAGTTAATGGAATAATTCTTGAAAATGGTCCCGTTCCTTCTTTTACTATAAATTCCTTCATCAATTTTAACTGTTCTTGATAATCCAAACTTTGTGGCGCAAGACATAAAGCACGATCTGTCTCATTATAAAAATGGCCAACATCGACTCCTAAAGCCACACTCATCTTTCTTAAATATTCCTTAACATCATCTGGAAGGTATTTATCAAGACACCACAAAGCATTTCCTTTTCTCTGTCTTCTTAATATAGCATATGCCAATTCTAAATATCCACACTCTATTGCCTCACCATATTGATTGATCCAACAAACAGCTTGAAGATTTTGTTCTACTACATATTTTTGGCCTTCTAATAAAACTCTTTCATATTCTTTCGCTGGTACATCGATTACATCTCTTTCACAACACTGCCATTCTCGTAGTATTCTGATTTCTAACTGTTTGGTTAAAAAATTTTTCATTAATGTAGTAGATTCTTTCCCTATAATAAATGCTGACTTTAATTCTAATTTACTCATTTTCTTCCACCTATAATATGACCTAAAACTTTTTGGAATTGCTTTTGGTATTCTTCAATACTAGAATTATTTTCAATTTCATAATCTGCTACACTTCTAAAGTCTTCTAATTCTTGTTTAATCATAGAAAACCGTTCTCTAATTTGTTCATAGGAATCACCACGTTTTCTCAATCGTTCTTCTAGTACATCCAAAGAAGAATCAATATAAATGCAAGGAACTTCATCTAATTTTGCCCTCAGCTGTAAAATCCCATCATATCCAATATCCTTAATTGCTACTTTACCATCTGCCATAATTTTATCATAATCATTTTTTAATATTCCATATTGATCTTGATGAAAATATTGATGGATCAATAATTGGTTCTGCGCTTTTAAGCAATTAAATTCATGATGATTTACAAATACATATTCACTTTTTGGATCACTAGGACGAGCCAATCTGGTTGTAACACTACGAGGAAGTGTAACTATTTTTGAATTTAAATTTCTTATTAGAGTTGATTTTCCTACTCCACTCACTCCACAAACAACGATAAACATAAAATCCTCCTCTTTAGGGAGTTATTATAACAAAAAAAGAATGATTTTGCAATCATCCTATTGTTCCATTTGTTTTGCAACTTCTTCAGCAAAATTTTCTTCTCTTTTTTCCATTCCTTCGCCTACTTCAAAACGTACCATTTTTAAGATTTCTCCACCATTGTTTTTTACATATGTTCCAACACTGATATCACCATCTTTAATAAATGGTTGTTCTTCTAAGCAAATTTCTTTATAGAATTTCTGAATTCTTCCTGCCACCATTTTTTCTGCGATTTCAGCTGGCTTTCCTTCATTGATAGCTTGTTCTTTTAAAACTTCTCTTTCTCTATCTAATTCCTCAGATGGTACTTCACTTGTTTTTACATAAGATGGTCTCATTGCTGCTGCATGCATTGCTACATCTTTTGCTACTTCTTCGTTAGCTCCTTTTAAAACAGTCAATACTGCTATTTTACCACCCATATGAATATAAGCTCCAAAATATTCTCCATCATTTTTTGTAATATGCTCAAATCTTCTAAAACTTAATTTTTCTCCAATTTTTGCTGTTTTAGCAATAATTAAGTCATTAAGAGTTCCTTCGTTTGTATCTAGTTCTAAAGCTTCTTCCACTGTTGTAACATTACTTTTAATAACAGTTTTTAAAGCTGTATCTACTAAATTTTTAAATTCCTCATTCTTAGCAACAAAATCAGTTTCTGAATTAATTTCTACTACTGCAGCTTCATTTTCTTCAACTAATATTGCCGCAAGGCCTTCAGCTGCAATACGATCAGCTTTTTTTGCTGCCTTTGAAATTCCCTTTTCTCTTAACCAGTCAATAGAAGCATTCAAATCGCCATTATTTGCTTCTAAAGCTTTTTTACAGTCAAGCATTCCTGCTCCAGTTTTTTCTCTTAATTCTTTTACTAAGCTAGCACTTATCATAATATCTCTCCTTTTTTTATTAAAAAAGATAGTTTCTTATTTTGAAACCATCTTTATAGTTTTATTTTAAAGCATCAAGTAATTCTGCTTTTTTCATTGTAGAATAACCCTTAATGTCTTTTGTTTTTGCCATTTCACGAAGTTCTGCTACTGTAAGAGTTGATAAATCATTTGATTTAACGGCTTTTTCTTCTTTTACTTCTACAGTTTCTTGCTTTTCTTCTTTTTTAGGTTCTACTTTTTCTGATGGTCTATGATTATTTTTTTCAAATGGTTTACGTCCATCTCTAAAATCTTTTGGACGATTATTTTCAAATCTTCTTGGTTCTCTTTTCTTCACTGTTTCTAAAGCTCTTTGCATTATATCATTGGCACTATCGTTTTTATGTTTTTCATCAGTTGTTACATAATCAACTAATTTTCCTCCATTTGCTTCAACAATTGCATTTGCCATTACACCAATAATTAATTTTACTGCGCGAATTGCATCATCGTTTCCTGGAATTACATAGTCAACCATATCTGGATCACAGTTTGTATCTACAATACCAAATACTGGAATATTTAATTTTCTAGCTTCTTTTATTGCAATGTCTTCTTTTGATGGGTCTACAATAAACATAGCGCTTGGTAATTTATGCATTTCTCTAATACCACATAAAAGCTTATTCAATTTATCATATTCTTTTCTAAGACCAATTACTTCTTTCTTTGGTAGTAAATCAAAAGTACCATCTTTTTCCATTTTTTCGATTTCTTCTAATCTTTTAACTCTTCTTCTAATTGTTTTGAAGTTTGTTAATGTACCACCAAGCCATCTTTCTGTTACATAATAGGAATCAGAGCGAAGCGCTTCTTCTTTTGTAGCTTCACTAGCTTGTTTTCTAGTTCCTACAAATAAAACCTTTCCACCATTTTCAGCAATTTTCTTTAAAGCTGCATAAGCTTCCTCAATCTTTTTAGCTGTTTTTTGTAAATCGATAATATAAATATCATCTCTTGAAGTATAAATATACTCTTTCATTTTTGGATTCCATCTCTTTGTTTGATGACCGAAATGTACTCCAGCTTCTAATAAATAACTCATTGACACTACTGCCATAATATTCCTCCTTTTGTTATTTCCTCCAACGACTCATCTTTTTACACCACCAATTTGGCACTAGGCATAAAAATCCTCGTTGTGTGTTTTAAAAAGCCACTATTATTATATCATAATCTTATTCAATTACAAGTTTTTTTAGAGCTTTATTTCAAATTTTTATAATCACAATATTTTATAATCATAATGCAATTAAAAAACGTGTATTTTTTTACATGTTAATCATAAATACACTCATAATAACCACTAGCATCAAATTCTGCACCGATTATGCCAGGATCTTTCAAATGTTTTCCTTCCATACTCCACCATATTGTTGACAACAAGTTTTTTTAATACCAGACTCAGTATGATGTCTTACAGAATTCGTCACAAGTGGTGCTACAATTACAATCACTATACTGATTAGAGGAATCAACATCAATAACTCTATCACTAATAGTACTTCTTTATAATAGAATTCGTGTTCTGATTATTTGAAGCTGGTTTAGTTCTCTCTACATCTTTCCCACAATTCAAGCAAATATCTGCTTCATTATCCAACTCTTTGCCACAATTTTGACAAAACTTACTCAATTTTTCAACTCCCTCTATTATACTATAAATACTAGCGGATTTCTACACTTTTACTTTTTCTTTTCCCTTTTGATTAATTTGCTCAAATAAACTAAAATTACGATAACTTGGATTAGCAGTTACATCATCTAGTACTACTAACTTAGAAGGTAGGCTAATCCTACTATTTTCTTCAGTTGGTTCTACTTCTAATAAACAAAGATCTAAGTTTCTAAATACATCTAAAGTGAAATATTGATTGTTATGAACAAAGGAATAACGATCTTTTAAAATTGGTGTTTTAACACTATTAGTTGTTCTTCTTAAATACTCTTTTTCTTTCATATGACGCATTGTTTTCACTCTTACTTCTGGATCACTTGTATCTTTTTTATGAATTTCAAAGTACATTGAAGCATTTTCATCACTCATTTTTCTAAAACAACATTCTTCTTCTCCATCTGCATATAATTGTTCAACTCTCATTTTTTTCACATTTGCCAAAGTTTCAAGAAATGATTCAACACTAGATGATTTCACAAAAAATTTCCTTTGTCTTTGAATTGGAACTGGGGCGCCTAATTCTCTATGAATGCTCCTAACCACTTGATCCATTTTACTATTAAAGTCCTGATTATTGGCAATTACATGCAAATTAGGATGTCCTATCCAACAACTTAATGTTGTATCATCTAAATCACGAGCTTCTTCTACTGATTCACTTCTTGCTTCATTATTCTCTAATGTATAAAATTCCTCTGCTCCTTTTGCTGCTGTTACTAAGTGCAGTACCATTTGATATCTGGTTAATAAATCTATCTCTTTTAAAGAAAGCTCTTTTAAAATTTGCTCAAATCCTTCACTATCAATATAAGCTTTATTGTCTAAAACTCCTCTATCAC
>CANEDJ010000055.1:0-7806 GCA_947426265.1 uncultured Mycoplasmatota bacterium
AATTTTTCAAAAATAAAAAGACTATTCACAAAATTTATTTGTCAACAGTCTGAAAAGAATTCTATGAATTCTTTTTCTTTAGTTATATAATTTGTACACAATTTTTATCTACTGTATTTCAATTAAATAAATCATTTTTCTATTTATAGTGCAAATAATTGTCCAATATTTTCAAAATAAAATTGAATTTTTTGCTTTTCTTCCTCTGTTAAATCAGTAATTAGCTTACTATTACTATCTTTTATTTCATCAAATGTTGCTCCTTTTGTTGTTTTTAAATCTAAATTTATATTCATGATTTCTAAAGACACGCCCTGAGCTTTTACATGAAACAACAATTGAATTTTTTCTTGAAAGGAATCCTTTTTCTGATCTTCTAAAGTATGCGTTGAAGTCATTTCTAACATTGCCCCATTTGCTTCCATACTAAAATTATAAATTGTAGAATTTTCTTCTTCAGTAGCTACCAAAACCATTTCTAAATTGTTTTTTAATAATTGCAATTTCATCTTAAATCCATCTTTTTCTTCTTTCACAATAATTCTAAATAATAAAGATCCATTTTGTTCATATTCAAATACATAGTCATCACCCTTTGTTAGACTAAATTCTTCATTTTCATCTGTTGATAAAGATGCTTTTACTATTTTAGGAATTCCTTTTGTTACATTCACAGAATAACAAATTTGATAAGCTTCTTCAGACTTAATTTCTTCTTTATTTGCAAACTCTGGATATAAATTTACAAGAAAATCATATGCCCTTTTATCTGCTTTCAAATCTTTTATAATATTTTTAGACAATTCATAATCTGCTTTTTTATCAATGACAAAGCTAATTTTCGTAGTATAAATGGTTTTACCATCTATTGAAATTTTTTCTGGCTGTTTTTTTATATATGATGGTTTCATATTTTTTTTGAAACTTTTCTTTAAAACATTCCATACATATTCTACATCTTCTGGAAACGTCTTCTCATCAATATTATTAATAACTACATCTTGCTCTTCTAATTGTAAATAAGTTCCCAAAACATCCTTTAATAAGATGTACTGTTTTTGGTCATAATTAATATAGCTTAAATTTAAAAAGTTTTCATCTTCCATTTTTCCATTCATATTAACAAAGGATTTTTGATCTTTTTTACTAGTACGTGTTTCTAATTGAAAGGATAAAGCATTTATTTTTTGAAGAATAGATAATGTTTCATTGTCTATTTCTCCCATATTTGAAAAGAGAAAATCTCCAATTTTCATAGTTGCTGTTCCTTTTGTTGTCTTCTCATCCCAATTATACTGACTTGAATGGGATGGAATTTTCACTATTTCAAGGCTATCTGTCCACATGTCTAATGATTTTATCAAAGCATATTTTGGATAAAGCCTTAAAAAACAAAAAACAAGCACCAAAAAGAAAATTGTAATAACAATAGCGATTGCTATAGGAATCCAATTCTTTTTTTTACTCGTTTTTCCCAAATTTGTAATACTTTTATTATCAAAGGTTTCTACCTTTTTCAAAGGTTCTTCTCTTACCATTTGATGAGCCATTTGTTCTATTTCATTTTGTTGTTCTATATTGTTTTCTTCCATTTTATACACTTCCCTCTACTCTAGATTATACCAAAGCAACAAGAATATGTATATAATTTAACATCCAACTTTATGAAAATCTAAACGAAGTTTATCTGCAATTGTTACAATAAACTCAGAATTTGTTGGTTTTGCTTTGTCAATATCTACACTATGACCAAAGATTTCTTCCATTAAAGACCAGTTCCCACGATTCCAACTAACCTCTATAGCGTGACGAATTGCTCTTTCTACTCTTGATACTGTTGTATCAAATTTATCTGCTAATTCAGGATATAGTTCCTTTGTAATTCCACCAATTGTTTCAGGTCGTTCAAAAATAATTCCTATCCCTTCTCTGATATATTGATAGCCCTTAATATGAGAAGGTATTCCTAGTTCATGCAACATTTTTGTAATTGAAATCTGTAAATTATTATAATAGAAATCAATATTCTTAGTTTCTTCTTTTTTTCTATTGGATTCTAAAATTCTTTTTTCTAAATCTGGTAATTCAAATGGTTTTAAAATAAAGTAACTAACCCCATATTCTGATACTTCACGAATTACTTCACTTGCATTATAACTAGTTGCTACAATTACTTTTTTAGAAATCCCTCTTTTTTTCATTTCTTCTAATACATAAATGCCATCCTTTTTTGGCATAATTAAATCTAATATAATTAAATCGTAATGATCTCTTTCTTTATCAATTAATTCGATTCCTTGTTCTCCATCATAAGCTTCAAAATTAATACTAATTGTTTCATGATTTTTAAAATATTCTTTGACCATTTCTACTAAATTTAAATTATCATCTACCATTAAAACTTTTATTTTGTCCATCATTAATCTCCCTCTCTAGTACTGCCTCTACTGTATTTTTATTATACATCTTACCTCTATTTTACTACAAGAGCGAAAAAGTTCTAGTTTTGTCGAAAAGAAGAGAAGTTACTTTTTTACAGCAACTTCTACAATTTTCAAAAACTTCTTAACATCTGTTGATGCTCCACCAACTAAAAATCCTGATACATTTGGAATTGTATTCAAGTCTTTAATATTTTGATCATTAACACTTCCGCCATATATTACTGGAATATCCTCATAACGGAAATACTCAGATACAATACCTTTAATATAAGAAATTGTATCTGTAATATCTTTATTTGTTGGTGTAACATTGGTTCCAATTGCCCACACTGGCTCATAAGCAATTACAATATGATCAAAGTCTGCTTCTTCTAAATTACGTAACGCATTTAAAATTTGACGTTTTAAAACCCTCGCTGTTTTAAGTAAATTTTTTTCTTCAGCTGTTTCACCTATACATAAAATGACTTCTAATCCATATTTTAATGTAACCACTACTTTTTTATTAATATCTTGATCTGATTCTCTAAAATATCCTCTACGCTCACTATGCCCAATTATGGCATATTTAACCCCCATAGAAGCTACCTGAGCTGCCGAAATTTCTCCTGTATATGCACCACTATCCCTAAAAAATAAGTTTTGTACCCCTACTTTATAAGATTGTTTTAAAAAGTATGGAACATAAATATTACTAGGACAAATAACTACCTGTTCTCCCAAATCACTAGAATTAATTTTTCTTAAATATTCACTAATATCTCCTGCAAGTAAGTTCATCTTCATGTTTCCAACAACAATTTTTTTACTTTCCATAGAATCCCCTCTTTATTACTCCTTCAATAGTCCCGACTAAGGTATCTGATGATTCACCATGATTTGTGATTGCAATTTTATAAACATCAAGTACTCGTTCTGCAAAGTATTTAGAAGAATGCGTTTCTGCACTCACTCTAGCTTGCTTACTCATTTTAGAAAGTATTTTTGTATGGTTTACTAAGTAATCTACTTTTTCTACATATCCTTTTAAATCATCAAACAAATAACCATTTAATTCATCTACTACAACAATTCTAAAACTATCATCATTAACGGCTAATACTGGTAGCGAAGCTGCCATTGCTTCAATTACTGTAAGGCCTTGTGTTTCTGTTCTTGAAGCAGTTGCAAAAAGATCTGCAGCCTCATAATAAAGTGGAATATCATTATATGGAACTTTTCCTGTAAAAATAACATTTTTTTCTAAACTATATTCTTTTACCATTTTCTTAAAATGTTCCATATCAGGGCCATCCCCAACAATCAATAATTTTACATTAGGATGCTTTTTAATGATCTCTTTTTCTCCCTCAATCAAAACATCTACACTCTTTTCTCTCCCTAGTCTTCCTACAAATAATATCACAAAATCATCTTTTTGAATAGACAAATTCCGTCTTAATTCTAAAATTTGACTAATTTTAAAGTTTTCTCTGTAAAATCTGTCAATCTCAATCCCTGTTGGAATAATGTGAACATTTCTATCTACTTTATATTTTTCCTTAAATAAGTCATATGCTTTCTTGGTTGGAACAATTAACTCTGTAGCTGTTTTATCACAATAAAATTTTGTCAAATATTCTACAATCTTCTTACTAGTTCCATTAAAATATCCTTTGGTAATATAGTGTACATAATCTTCATACATAGTATGATAAGTATGAACAATTGGAATATTCATTTGTTTGGCAATTAACCTCGCAAAAGTCCCTACTCCAAACTCTGTTTGAGAGTGAATGACATCTAGTTTCCAATTTTTAATTTTGTTAATCACGCGAACTGGGTAAATTCCTGTTAATCTGTAATCATAAATACCAATTGGAATGCCTGGAAGTCTAATAATTTTATTGTCATCTTCATATTTATAAGTTAAGTTTTCATTATTAACTGTTACAATAAATACTTCATGACCCAATTTTTCTAAAGCACCTTTAAGCATTACAATACTAGTAGATACCCCATTAATATATGGAGGATATGTATCCGTAAAAATTCCAATTCTCATAATTATTTCTCCTTTGTATTTAAAGCGACAGCTCCTACTATAATTCCAAAATAATACGTAATAAAACGCCAAATTAACATCACAGATTTTAATGTACTTCCACTTAGAAAGTTTCCATAGAAAGTTAAAAAACTATATTCAAGTCCTCCTGTTCCTCCTGGAATTGGAACAAAAGATCCTATTAACATAACATAAGCAGAGGTAATTACAGTAAGACCTCCTGAAAGACTATGATAATCTCCTAATCCATAAAGAATAGTAAGAGGTATTAAGTAAAGACTCATTAAAGCAATTAAATTTAAAAAAATAAGTAAAATAAAGTGTTTTTTATCTTTCATTAATATTTTTGCACCACTATGAAATCTAGTTATATAATTTTTCCAATTTTCACTTGTTTTTTCTGGATTTTTTAAAAGTTTTATTTTTCCTAAAACATAAATCATTTTTTCTGCTATAAAATAATTTATTTTTTTAGCAAACGCTACAATAAAAAGAGCAATAATAACCAACGTATTAATAATAAAGCCAAGTGTTACTAGTTGTTTTAAAAAACCTACCTCAGGGTAAAAATGACAAAAATGATTTGTCACAATTGCAAATACTCCTAAAATTACTAAAGCGATCTGATAAACAATAAAATCTTGAATAATAATGTTGGTTCCATCTGTAATTTTAATCCCTTCTTTTTTCAAAGAATATATTTGAAATGGCTGTCCTCCGCTTGCAAATGGAGTAATTCCATTAAAAAATTGAGTAAGTAAAATGTTTCTAAATGCTTGACTCATTTTATAATCGCTTTTAAAGTGTCTAGCAGTTTGATAAAGTACTAAAGACTTCATAAACCAATATCCAAATATTAAAAAGATAGAAACCAAAAGCCACCAAATGTTGATGGTTAATATATTATGTACTATATCGTTAAAATCGTCTTTTAACGCAAAATAAAGTACAATAATAGTTACTAAAATTAATAATAAAATACTAAGTTTGCTTTTAAGCTTCCCTTTCATAACATCAATCCTTTTTATTGTTCTGTAATAATACTAATGCCTGGCAATTCTTTTCCTTCAAGCATTTCTAAAGAAGCTCCCCCTCCTGTTGAAATGTGAGTCATGAATTCTTTATATCCAAGGTTAATAGCTGCTGATGCAGTATCTCCTCCACCTAATATTGTAGTTCCTTTATTTATCTTCAAAATTTCACAAATTTTTTTTGTTCCTTCACTAAAGGCAGGTTCTTCAAAAATTCCTACTGGTCCATTCCAAATAATTGTTTTACTAATATCCAAATATTTTTTAAACAGTTCTACTGTTTTTGGACCAATATCTACTCCAATATCATCAGAGTCAAATTCCTCTTTGATTACTCCTTCTTTGCTATCCAATGATTTTGTACATAAAGAATCTACTGGCAATATTATTTTATCACAATATGAGGATAAAATTTCCTTACAAAATTGTAAGTTTTCATCATCACATAAAGATGATCCTATCTCTTTTCCTTGCGCTTTTAAGAATGTATAAGCCATTCCTCCACCAATTAAAATAAAATCTGCCTTATGAACTAAATTTTTAATTACTCCAATTTTATCTTTTACTTTTGATCCACCAAGTATAACTGTAAATGGTTGTTCTGGATTATTCATAGCAGGCTCCAAATATTTTAATTCCTTTTCAATTAAAAAGCCAATTCCATTAGGCAATCTAGACGCAACTCCAACATTAGAAGCATGTTCTCTATGACTTGTTCCAAAAGCATCGTTGATGTAAAGATCTCCTAATTCTGCCCAATATTTTCCAAGTTCTGCGTCACTATGACTTTCCTTTTTGCCATCAATATCTTCAAATCTTGTATTTTCTAAAAGGACAACATCTCCATTTTTCATATTTTCTACTGCTTCTTCAACTCGTTTTCCTCTTGTTTCATAAACAAATAAAATTGGTTTTTCAAGTAATTCACTAAGCCTAATTGCAACTGGTCTTAATGATTTTCCTATTTTATCCTCTTCCACTTTTATTCTCCCCAAATGTGAGAGTAATATTACTTTAGCTTCATGCTCTATTGCATATTTAATAGTTTGTAAGCTTTCCTTAATACGATTGTCATCAGTAATCATAGAATTTTTCATCGGAACATTAAAATCAACCCTAATAATTACTTTTTTTCCTTTTAAATCATAATCACGAATTGTTTTTTTCATAGTTTCACCTTTCCATTAATGAGCTACATAAGAATAATTATAACTTCCATCTGCTTTTCTAATTACTTGTATTGTATCAGAGACATTAATTTGTCGATCTGTTTTTGGATTTATCATATTCGCTTTTATATATCCATTTTCAATTAATTCTTGCATAGTAATTGTATAACTTCCACCTGTTATTGCTAAATCAGGATAATTACTAATATTTAACTGAATATATGACTCAGTCGCCAAAGAAATATCAGATAAAAATCTTTGATACTCTTTTTCATCATCTCTTTTTAGCATTCCAATTACTGATGGAATAACAAAAGCAAGCACCGCTGCAATAATTGCTACAATCCCCAATAATTCCACAAGTGTAAATCCCTTTTTACTTTTCATTTTTATCACCTATCTTTACCTTATTACTATTTTATAACAAATTATTATATTTTACAAGAAAAAGAAAAAGGCTTAGTCGCCTTTATAAATATATATAAGTAGCCCCCAATATTAGAATAGAAATAGAAATGAAGTTAAATATCGAGGGCTGCTTCTAAACACATATATAAGATTGATAGATTCTTTAGAACATGTCTATCTTACTATGTGGTTAGACATTATTCATCTTCTATCATTTTGTTAATATATATGGATCTGTTTTAGTTCCTGTTCCACTTTTTATTTTAACATCTGATGTTAAGAATAATACTGGGCGCACACCACTCGCGAAAGTCACGGTGTCGTAGCTGTAGTTGCTGTAGACATTCCCGGCCGCACCCACAAAGAACGCATTGCCCGAGGTGCTGCTACGCGGAGTCAGCGTCCATTGCCACTGAGAACTGTTAAATAGCCAACTCTTCTCTGCACATTCTGCTTTTGCTGCACTTCCATCCCAGTTATATAAATTAGTAGTATCACATGTACTTCCTCCACTTGACGCATACGCATAATCGCTTGGGTACATCAATGCAATCTTTCCAGTCCATGTTGTTGGTCTTCCTGAATATATTGTTGTTCCATTTTCATACTGATACATCTGGGCTCTTGTTATAGATGATGTACTCCATCCTCCTAATTTCCATACATGACTCTGATCTACCATTGCCTGTGATGTGGCATTTATTGTATTC
>CANEDJ010000056.1:0-7300 GCA_947426265.1 uncultured Mycoplasmatota bacterium
CTTTATTTTGTAACCGTTTTGATACATATATTCATTTATTATTAAATTTTATAATGAAAAAGATTAGAAACCTCTAATCTTCATAAATACCTAAATAATATTTTTTCTTTCCTTTACGAATAATTGCTACTTTATTCTCTACTAAATTTTCTTTTTCAATGATTGCTTCTACATCTGTGAATTTCACATTATTAATTGTAATAGCTCCACTTGTAATCATTTCTCTAGCTTCTCTTTTACTTAAGCAAATCTTTTTTTCTACCAACAAATCCACTAATAATGGAGCACCATTAAAAGTAAAACTTGGAACATCTTTAAAATTATCAATAATATCATTTGCTTTCAACATAAATATTTGATCACTAAATAATGCTTCACTCATTTGAACAGCTTTTTCATATTCCTCTTTTCCATGTAAAAAAGTAATAACTTCACAAGCAAGTGCCTTATGAGCCTCTCTATATTCTGGGTGTTCTAAATGCTTTTTCTCCAATTCCATAATTTCAGAAATCGGCAAAAATGTCAGCTTTTTCAAATATTCAATTACTTTGCTATCTTCACTATTTAAAAAGAATTGATACATTTCATAGCTAGTCGTTTTTTCTTTATCTAACCAAATTGCCTTTCCTTCACTTTTTCCAAACTTTGTTCCATCCGCTTTTGTAATTAATGGCATTGTTAAACCATAAACAGTATCCCCTGTTTTCTTACGAATCAATTCTACCCCAGATGTAATATTTCCCCATTGATCGGATCCACCAATCTGTAAAGTACAATGTTTATTTTCATGTAAATGTAAAAAGTCTATTGATTGTAAAATCATGTAAGAAAATTCTGTATAAGTAATTCCAATATCCAATCTGCTTTTTACAGTTTCCTTATTTAACATATAATTTAAGTTAAAAAATTTACCATAATCTCTTAAATAATCAATAAAGTTTATATCTCCTAGCCAATCATAATTATTCACCACATCAAAACCAAAAATTTTTTCTACTTGTTTTCTCAACTTTTTATAATTATAATCTAACTGTTCTTTCGTAATCATAGGTCTTTCTGCACTTGGCTTTGGATCTCCTATTAAGCCTGTTCCTCCACCCACTAATAAAATTGGATTATGACCTGCTTTTTTTAACCGAAAAGCCATTGAGAAAGTAGAATAATGACCAATATGCAAACTATCTCCTGTTGGATCTGTTCCAATATAGAAAGTTAATCCACCTTCATTAATTTTTTTTTCTAATTCTGGATCAGTAATATTATCAATTAACCCTCTCCACTTTAATTCTTCAAACAAAGTCATTGTATCTCTCCTTCCATTATTGTTTTTGCTTGACTTGTTCCTATTCTAGAAACACCTTTTTCTAAAAAATTGGAAGCCTCCTCATAAGTTCTAATTCCTCCACTTGCTTTTATCTCTAACACATCACTTTTATATTTGTTTATTATTTCAACATCTTCTAAAGTTGCTCCTCTTGTTCCATATCCTGTAGACGTTTTAATGAAATGTACAAAAGTCTCATTACAAATTTCAGTCATCTTCGCAATTTCTTCTTCTGTTAAATAGCAAGTTTCGATAATTACCTTTAATGTATGTCCATCTATACTGTCTCGAATCTCTTCTATCTCATTTTTTACATATTCATAATCTTTTTCTTTTAATGCACCAATATTAATTACCATATCAATTTCATCAGCTCCTGCTTCTATCGCAGCAATGGCTTCATATGATTTCACCATAGTCGTATTTGCTCCCAAAGGAAATCCAATTACTGTGTCTACTGCAACGGTGCTATCCTTTAATAACTCAGCCGCATATTCCACATAACATGGATTCACACAAACACTCGCAAAATGATAAGCCTTGGCCTCTTCACACAACTTCTGAATATCTTCTCTTGTAGCATATGCATTTAGATTGGCACTATCAATATACATATTCATAAAAAATTCCTCCTAACAAAAAAAATATCATGATATAAGGACGAATGATCGCGGTACCACCTTATTTCATAATACTTGATTATGCACTTTATTCTTTAACGCAGAAATACGTTTTCATTCCCTTTGTGTAATTTCTGATATCTTTTCTGGCTTATTTTCATCACCATAAGCTTTCTTATTTCTAAAAATATCCTACTTTCAAAGTTCAACACGAATTACTAATAATTTAGCACAATTCTATTTAATCGTCAATATTTTCTTCATGAATCTTTTCAATTATATGTTCTATTTTATTTCCGTATTCAATAGATTCATCATAAATAAATTCTAATTCAGGAATATGACGAATTTCAATTCGATCAGCCAACATTTTTCGAATAAAACCACTCGCACTCTTCAAAGCTTCTAAAGTTTCTTCTTTTTTTTGATCATCTAATACTGTAAAATACACCTTTGCATAACTAAGATCATTTGTAACCTTTACATCAGTAACTGTTACAAATTTAATATCTTGATCCTTTACTTCAGTCGCTAAAATATAACTGATTTCTTTTACTAGTTGACTGCCAATTCGTTCAATTTTGATACTCATTTATTCCACCTCAAATTCATTATAACATTAAAAAAAAGAGAAGTAAATCTTACATTCTCGCTGAAAAGTCCAAAACCATTTTTACAATTAAAAAAATACAAACAATCAAAACCAACAATAATAAAATGATAGTTCTTCTTTCTTTCGCTTTCTCATCTACTAATTGTAAATAATACTCTTCTTTGGCTTTTTCTAAAATTTCCTGGTTATGTTCATTTACATCTTTTACAAAGTCTTCCAAAGATTTTCTTTTTTCTTCATCTAATACGATTTCTTGATTATCTATAAGTGTAAAATTATCCTGAAGTTCTGATAATTTATCTGCGTAACGGTATCCTTTAATTGTCGCTAGACTTTTTGTAATTAGTTCTTGAATAAATTTTTTCATCAAAAAAGATTCTGTCTTTTCTATTTCTCTAATTTCAAATATTCCGTCTTTTTCTACTACTTTTCCTAAATAAATCTTTACATTATTATCAGGATCGCAATAAATCAAATAGTGATTTCGAGTTGCTTCGAACATAAAATAAGCAATTACATTAACTTGTCTTCCATTTAAAAAAATCATATGTTCCACACTTATCACTCCCATTTTATCATTCTAAGTATAACATGAAGTCAAAGAAAAGAAAAGATAAAATCATACATTCCAGTAAAAATATTATATTTTTTCTTTTTCAAAGCAAAATAGATATCAATCGATACCTATTTCACCTCTACCATTTCATAAGCTTCTAAAATATCTCCTACTCGTAAATCATTATAATTTTCTACAGTAATTCCACATTCTAGTCCTTTTTTAACTTCCTTTACACTATCTTTTTCGCGTTGCAATGAACCGATCTTACCATCATAAATAACAATGCCATCACGAATAACACGTACTTCTGCAGTACTTTTCATAACACCATCTGTTATATAAGAACCAGCGATTGTTCCAACTTTAGAAAATTTAAATAATTGTCTTATTTCAGCTGTACCAACAATTCGTTCTTCATATACAGGATCTAACATACCTTTCATTGCTGCTTCCATTTCTTCTACAGCTTTATAAATAATATTATAAAGTCTAATTTCTACTCCGTTTTCTTTGGCATAATCTTTAATTCCATTAGATGGTCTTACATTAAATCCTATCATAATTGCATTAGACGCTTTAGCTAGGATAATGTCACTTTCTGTTATCGCTCCTACAGTACTACGAATAACTTTTACTCGTACACCCTCTACTTCAATTTTTTCTAAAGAATTCTTAACAGCTTCACTACTTCCATTCACATCTGCTTTAATAATTACATTAATTTCTTTTAGCCCATCACCAATTTGTGCAAATAAGTCATCTAAACTAACTGCCCCTTTGCTAGCATTTTCTTTCAATCGATTTTGCGTTTTTCTCGCTTCCCCAATACTTCTAGCTTGTTTTTCACTTTCAAAAGCCATAAACTTATCTCCAGCTACTGGAGTTTCATTTAATCCTGTAATTTCAACTGGCAATGATGGAGCAGCCTCCATAATTTCTTCGCCTTTATCATTTTTCATCGTTCTTACTTTTCCATAAGCATGTCCTACTACAATTGGATCTCCTAATCGTAAAGTACCATTTTGAATTAAAATTGTTACAATTGGACCTAAATGTTTATCCAACCTTGATTCAACTACAGTTCCACTTGCATAGCGATTTGGATTTGCCTTGTATTCTTGCATTTCAGCTACTAACAAAATATTTTCTAATAGTTCTTCTATTCCATCTCCATTTTTAGCAGATACCTGTGTATAAATGGTATCCCCACCCCAAGAATCCGGAGTAAGACCATATTCTGTTAATTCTGTCATGACTCTTTCTGGATTTGCACCTGGTTTATCAATTTTATTGATTACTACCATAATTGGAGCACCTGAAGCTTTAGCATGATCAATTGCTTCTTTTGTTTGAGGCATCACCCCATCATCTGCGGCTACGATAATAATAACAATGTCTGTAATGGATGCTCCTCTAGCTCTCATTTCTGTAAAGGCAGCATGTCCTGGTGTATCAATAAATGTGATTGGTTCTCCTTTATAATTTACTTGATAAGCACTAATTGCTTGTGTAATTCCTCCTGCTTCTCCTAAAGCAACATTGGTTTTTCTAATCGAATCTAATAAAGTCGTTTTTCCATGATCAACATGACCCATAATTGTTACAACAGCTGGTCGCTTTATTAAATCTTCTTCTTTATCTATGATTTCAAATTCTTCAAAATTTGTTACATCAGTTGCACCTTCATTTTTTAATTCTTTATTATAATCTAATACCAATATTTCTGCATTCTCAAAACTAATTGAATTATTGATGGTAGCCATAATTCCTAAACCAAATAATTTTTTAATCAATTCGGAACTTCCTACTCCTAACGAAGTAGCCAAATCTCCAATTGTCATTCCTTCTTTATAAACAACAACATTTTCTAATGCGCCACTATCATTACTCATTAATTTTTCTTTATTTTTATACATTTCTTTTTTCTTTGTGGCCAATTCTTTTTTATTTGTTTTTAAATTATTTGTTGGCTTCTTTTTTGGTTTAGACGCACCTTTGTCCATATTTTTACTTTGTACTACTCTCTCAGTTACTTCTACTTCATCAATAATTTCTTCTTCTACTTCATTATCTAAATTATTATCTAAAATTGTAATATCTTCATCACTTAATAAATCTTCTTCGTTTCTTGCCTCTATATCAAGTTCTATACATCTTTTTAAGATTTCCTCCACACTTCTATTAACATCGTTTGCATATTCTAATACACTCATCATAAGTATGCACCTCACTCTCTATTTTACTAATTCTTTTAAGTCTTCAAAAATTTGATCTGGAATTTCTGTTTTTAAATGATGTCCTAAAGCATTTCCTTTTTTTGCTTTTTCAAAGACCTCTAGATCTTTTTTCAAATAAGCTCCATGCCCATTCTTTTTTCCAGATAGATCAATAACAACCTCTCCTTCTGGTGTTCTAACAATTCTCACAAGCTCATTTTTAAGAAGTTTTTCTCTTGTAATCACACAACTGCGCATTGGAATTTTTTTCATAATTTCTACTCCTATTCTACAATATTAATACCGCTTTCTCTTGCTTGCTCTATTGTTTGAACATCAATTTTATAATGCGTTAATCGAGCTGCTAATCTTACATTCAAACCTTTTTTACCAATTGCCAAAGAAAGATTCTCACTATTTACAACAACAAGTGCTTCCTTCTTTTTCTCATCCATAATAAATACATGTAAATTTTTAGCTGGACTTAAAGCATTTTCAATAAATCTAGCTGGTTCTTTATCATATGGAATTACATCAATCTTTTCTCCATTTAATTCATTTATAATACGGTTAATTCTAGAACCATTTTGTCCAATACAAGAACCTACTGCATCTACATTTGGATTTTCAGAATATACAGAAATCTTAGTTCTATTTCCTGCTTCACGTGCAACACTATAAACGAGAATAATTCCCTCATTGATTTCTGGAATTTCTAATTCAAATAAACGCTTTACAAATCCATAATGATTTCTAGATAGCAAAATAAGTGGTCCTTTCGAATTGTTTTCTACCTTTGTAATATAAACCTTAATATTAGATCCCATTTTGATTTTTTCACCTGGAATAATTTCTGTTTTTGGCAAAATTCCTTGAGTTCTTCCTAAATTAATATAATAATTTCGAACATCTTCCATTTCTACCAAACCAGATACCATTTCGTCTTGTTTATCATTAAATTCATCAATAATGTTATTGCGCTCTGCCTCTCTAATTTTTTGTATTACGACCTGTTTGGCAGTAGAAGCTGCTACTCGTCCAAAATCTTTCGGTGTTACTTCTTCTTCGATTGTTTCTCCAACTTGAATACCAGGAACAATTTTAGAAGCTTCCTCTAATGTCAAATGAATTCTAGAATCAAATACAAATGGACGATAAACTTCTTCTTCCTCTTCTGGAGCTTCTGGATCATAATCATCGTCATCATCATCTTCCATCGTATCAATTCCTGCTTTTAAGATGGCGCGTAATCTTTCGTCTTCTTCTTTTTCCTTTTTCTCCCATTCAAATCTTTTTTGCTTATCTTCTTCACTTTCATAAGTTTCATCCAAAACGACGGTTTTAAAAGAGTAAATATGGATATCACCTTTATCTCTATCAATATCTACTCTTACATTAGATAATGAATTATAATTTTTTTTGTAAGCAGAAGTTAACGCTAGCTCCATTGCTTCATAAACAACATCTTCTTTAATTCCTTTTTCTTTTTCCAAAACTTGAAGTGCTGTTTTAAACTCCTTATTGTTCATTTTATTCACAACCTTTCTCTTTAGAACAAACATCTAATACATAAAAATCTGGAATTGGATCCTTTTCATCTAATATTGGACTAATTAATTTACTGACTGTAACACAATCTTCTACATCAATTACACCATCTTTATCAATGACAACTTGTAGGTTTTTAATATTGTTATCCATCACAAATGAAATGTCATCTAAATAATATCCATGTTCTTTTATAACTGGCTCTATCATTTCCTTAATGTCTTCTATCACAATTTCACTCCTTTTAGTAAGGAAAGAGTGGGAATTTTGTCCCACTCTCCTTTCAAATCATTTTTATTATAACATATTTTTCCAAAAATAAAAGCTATTTTCGAAAAGAAATTTCGTTTTTATTTTCTTCAAAATTTGACTTTCTAAGCTTTGACAAGTGTTTTTTGTAAATTTTTTTAAAAAATTGCA
>CANEDJ010000057.1:0-7211 GCA_947426265.1 uncultured Mycoplasmatota bacterium
GACAAAAAAAGTAGCATATTCTTTTTGAATATACCACTTTGTCAACAGTCTGAAGATAGTGACATTTCACTATCTTAATTTTTTGCTCTTTTTTGATTGTGTTCATTTTTATAAATGATTTGGTTTGTTATTTTTATAGCATTTGTAGTAAGATAGCTTTCAAGAATTATAAAATGAGATGATGATGAGCTATTCATGTAACTTGTTTTTCTAATGTGATATGGTTTAACACTATATTCTAACGTTTTTGTATCAAAACGTTTTTTGAAAATTTTTATATATAACAGACAGAAAATTTATTGATGCGATTTATTAGGAGTTATAATGAAAAAAAGAGCTCTAATAATGATGAATGAATAATAATTAGGATGAAGAATAGATTATTTCTTCATTTTTTTCATATATATGGAAAAATTTGGAAAATTATATAAATGATGATATAATAACGCAAAAAAAGGGAGTTTTGTTATGCTTAAACTGTTTGAATCGATACCATTTCAATTTTTTCAATTATTTAGTTCTTCAAATAGAGAGATGTATGCTAACATTCTATTTTGGATTTATTTTGAATGTCAAAATGAAAGTAGTTATACATTTTCAAAGGAAGATTTTATATCTTTAATTGAACTTTATTTTGATAACCATAGTAATGAATTGATAACCGAAGAAGATGGTAAAGATTTAAAAGTTGCAAGAGATAAAGCCAACTGGATATTTAGAAAATTAAAATTTTATGGGTGGGTAGACACAGAATTCATAGCAAACGGGGAACAAGTAGTAAATTTAGAAGACTATGCCATTGTATTTTTAAATGCTTATGCAAATTATGAAACGGAAAGTGATTTAGAGTTAAGTAGTTATGTATATCATATTTATAGGAATTTAACAACTATGGAATATGATAGAGGTTATTTTGTTTTAAGAGATACATTATTGCAAATCAATGATTTAATTCATAAATTAAGAAGTCTTAATTCAAACATAAAAAAATATATTAAGAGAATTACAAAATTAAATAAGAAAAATGATGAAGAACAATTGCAGACTATTCTAAATCAATTATTAAATGATTATAAAGTAAAAATTGTTGATAATGCATATTTTTATATGAAAACTAATGATAATCCTATAAAATATAAAAGCAAATTTGTAAAGGAATGTAAAAAAATCCATTATGAGGATTATTATTCAAGTAATGTGATAGCACAAATCATGAAGGAAGAAGAAATATCTTTAGAAGACGCTACTATAAAATTTCATTCAATTATGGAAGAGTTAGAAAGTGCTTTTGATAGAATTATTGACATCATTACAGAAATAGATATGAAAAATACAAAATATATTAATGTTGCGATTGAAAGAATTCGTATATTGATGAATCATGATAAGAATATGGAAGGGCAATTGTTACACATTTTAAAAAACATGGATTTGCTAAAAACAGAAGATTTAGAATTTTCATTTTATGAAAGCAGAAATATTACGCCTCTTTCTTTATATGTTCCAAGAAAAACGATAAAAGTAGCACCAAAACCGATAACGTTGAAAGCATCTTATGAAACATTAGAAAATAAAAAATTTATAGAACGTTTACGAAGAAATCAACAATTTTCACAAAAAGCGATTCGTCAATATGTAGATAATTTATTAAATCAGAAAAGTAAAGTAACGATACATGATTTTAATATCAAAGATAATATTGATTTTATTAGGTTGATTTTGATATTTGTTTATTCTGAAGAAAAAAGAAATCGATATAAAATTCTTTGGGGAAATAGAGAAGATAAAATAGATAATTTATATGTACCAAATTTTATAATTGAAAGGAAAGAAGAAGTATGAAAGAAGTGCTAGAAGTTTTTTATAAAGAGTATGGAGACATGCTAGAAAGAGATACCGAGAGGTTTAAAATCATGGTAAATAAACTAATCGCCGTAAATTATTTAACTGCATATAAAGAAGAAGATAAAAATGATTATTATTTTATATGCAATTACCTGACTTGTTTTCAGAATTATTTTGTTATTGGTGGAAGAGAATTGCTACATTTTGCTCATCAACGTACTTTTGTTTTAAAGTCAGATTTTTCTACGAAGTTATCTTGTAATAAAATTACAAGTTTCGTTTTACTCTTACTAAGACTTTTATATAACCAAAAGATGCAAGATTTATCTTTAGATAATCAAATAAATGTTTTGATTTCTGAAATACAAGAAAGGTACGAACAATTAACCACTATTTCTTCAGAAAGAATAAAAGTTGGAGAACTTTCAGAAAGTTTGAAATTACTTAAAAGATATAATCTAATTAATTATAGAGGAAATGATTTTCAAAATGATAATTTTGTAATCACTATTTATCCTACAATACAATATGCAGTCGGTGTAAATGACACAAATAATATAATAGATAAAATAAATTCGTATATTAGTAAGGAGGAAGAAAATGAAGAAACTGAAGAAGATGAAATTAATTAATTGGCATACTTTTTATTCTGATACAATTGAAATAAAAGATAATTGTTTAATTACTGGAGTAAATGGGAGCGGAAAATCTACACTTTTGGATGCAATACAATATGTTTTAACGGCTGGAAAAGTAAAATTTAATCAGGCAGCGGATGATACTAGTAAACGAACTGTTGAAACTTATATCCGAGGAAAGGTTGGATATGATAGCAAAGAATTTTTGAGAGATGAAGTCACTTCTTATATTGTTTTGGAATTTTATGATGATGATAAAAAACAATCAGATTTATTAGGGACTGTAATAGAGTTTAGTCCACTTATGAATAAGCCCAACCGTCTATTTTTTAAATTAATCAAAAGTGAAATAGAGGATGATTTGTTTATAAAAGAAAATTGTGCTAAAGCATTGTCAGAATTTAAGAAGATTCCAGGTTTGGAAAGTACAGATAGTTCTAAAGAATTTCAAAAGATTATATGTTCTTTTTTAGGTATTGCAGGGAAAAATAGGTATTTTGAATTACTTGCAAAATCTCTTGCTTTTAAACCAATCAATGATGTGAATGATTTCGTAAATAATTTTTTGTTAACAGACAGTTCTATTTCTTTAGATGCATTACAACAAAATATTGAAAATTTTAGTAGATTAGAAAGAGAAATTGAATTAGAAGAAAAGAAAATTGGAAAACTAGAAGAAATAGAAATGCTTCATCAAGAATATGAGAAAGTCATAGATAATATAAACAAAAATGTTTCTTTTTTGGAGTTTATAAAGAAAGATAAATTAGAACATGAAATAAAATTTGCTCAGGAACAAAGGACAAAATGCCAAATTGAGTTAAACTTAAAAACAGATGAAGTTGTAAAACATGAAAAAGAAAAGGAAAATGTAAATAAAACGATTCGTGACTATGAAATCAGTTTAAAAGAGAATAATGAATATCAATTATATGATAAATGGGAAACCGAATTAAAGAGTTTGAAACAAGAACAAGAAAAGCTGATTCCAAGAGTGAAAAGTTTTAATCGACTATTAAAAGATGAAACAAATCTTTTAAAAAATTTTGATTGGAGTCAATCTTTACAAAAAATGATCTCTCCATTAGAGGATATGAACACGTTTGAAAAGATTTTTATAGATAGTATTGATAAAAAAAATGAATGTAAAGAAAAATATGAAAAAGAGAAAATGAAATTAGGTGTATACAAAGAAGAGAAAGAAATTATCAAAAGGGACTTAGAAGACAAAATATCTTTGCTCGAAAGGAAACAATTTCCTTATAAAGAGACGGTTCGTCATTTAATAGTAGCAATAAAAGAGCATTTTGAAGAAAAGAAACATGAAAAAATAGAAGTACGTCCATTATGTGAATATATAGAAGTTACTGATGAAAAATGGCGAAATGCTTTAGAAGGATATTTAAATAATCAGCGCTTTGATTTAATTGTGGAACCGAAATATTTTGATGAAGCTCTGCTTGTATATGAAAGATACAAAAAAGAAAGAAATATATATGGAGTAGGTCTTGTAAATACTCAGAAATTAGAAAAAGCGACTCCAGATTTCAATACTCTTGCTAGTTTTATAAAAGTGTTTAATCCAAATGCAGAGCGTTATGCGTTATTTTTGCTTAATAAAGTTACTTGCTGTGAGGATATAAAAGATTTAAAAAATCATAAAAATGCCATTACACCAAGTTGCATGACTTATCGGAATCATGTAGCAAGACAAATTAATCCTAATGTATATAGCAATTTATTTTTAGGTCAAAAAGGATTGGAACTACAGTTAATAAAGTATAAAGAGGAATTGTCTGATGTGAATCAGGAATATAATGAACTTTTAGAAAAATATAATAAAGTCATGGATGATTTAAGATGTTTAAAGAATTCTAAATTGGAATCTTTACAGGCTGGTATCTATGATTTGAAAAAATGTGAGGAAATAAAAGATGCAATTTTAAGTTGCGAGAAAAATCGAAATGGTCTTGAGATTGATGGATTATTAAATAATGTATTATCTAAGAAAAAGGAAGCCGAAGAGAAGCAAACCTCTTTGCAGGAAAAGGTTAATGCATTGAATAAAGAAATCGCAACGGAAGAGATTAAAATTGACCAACTAAATTTAGATATAAAAAATAGAGAAGAGGAGTTAAAATCGTTTGTGCATGTTTCTATGAGCCAAGAATGGGAAGAAGAATATACGGTTCTTAAATCTAAATATAATTTATTTGAACTAGAGAGTAAGATAGAGAGGGTAAAAAAAGAACATGAGAATCAGTTAAATAAAATAGGTGTTTCCATTGAGTATCTTCAAAAAGAGTATCATCAATTATATCAGTTTGATGAAATAGTAGGAATAGAACACGTTTCTTCTTATTTAAATGAATTACATAAGAAAAGAGAAATTGATTTGGTTAGAAGGAAATCACAAAGCGTGGAGTTTAAAGAGGCTTGTCAAATTAGTTTTAGAGAGGACTTCATAAGTAAGTTGAAGGATAAAATTGAATGTGCGAAACAGGATATTAAAGAATTAAATAAATCTTTAAAAGATAAGAAGTTTGGTACAGAGCGTTATGAGTTTGTTTTTGATGAAAGTAAGGATTCAGAAATGGCAACGTATTATAGAATCATTACTAGTGGTGACAATTATCAAATGAATACTTTATTTGAAAGTCATTTATCGGAGGCTGATAGACAGGCATTAGATGATTTATTTTCAAAAATAAGCATTTCAGCTTCAGAAGATATGACGAAAAGAATTCTTGATAAATATACTGATTATAGGAATTATATGTCTTATGATATTAAGGTTACAAAAGATAATGGAGAATTTTATAGTTTTTCAAAATTGGCAAAAGAAAAAAGTGGAGGAGAAATACAGACACCATTTTATGTTATAATTGCTGCTTCTTTTGAACAATTGTTAAACGCTTCTAGAAGAAATAGTTCTATTGGTTGTGTTGTGATGTTTGACGAGGCTTTTAATAATATGGATGAAAGTAGAATAGAGGCAATGATGCATTTTTATAAGGATTTAAATGTGCAGTTACTAATTGCTGTGCCACCAGAAAAGACTTATATTATTTCTCCTTATGTAGAGACTACTTTGATGGTATTGAATAATGAAAATGGAACCTATGTTAAAAATGTTAGATTAGGAGATATTGAATATGGAGAAGCAGTTTGAAAAAAGGATTTTAGAAAAGCTGTTGCATAAGTATGAAAAAAGTAAAATTTCTAAAGAAGGAAGCAAAAGAAATTTATCTATTTGTTTTCTTTTTGATGAAAAAAATATGCCTGAGTATGTTGATGAAAATTCATATCAATACGAATCTTTTATAGAAGGTGCTGCAAATCATTTAAAAGAAATTGGTTTGATAGATATATTTTATGATTCAGATGGAAGAATAAAAAAAGTAAGTTTAGTTTTGGACCAGGTTGAAGAGAGTTATAAGTTTCTGAATAAAAAATCTTTACAAGAAAATAGGGAAGAAATAGGTTCTGTGTTAAATAAATATCAAAATAGAGGTGAGTTGGTTTCTTGGTATGTATCAAAGATTAAAGAAAGATTGTCTCATTATAAGTCAACTATCTCTATTTTTAAAACGGTAGAAGATTTGGAAGAAATGTTATTTGTTTTAGAAAGATTGGAAAAGCAAAAAGAGGAAATTAGTATTCGAAATTTTAGTGCTAAGTATTTAAAGAATTCAAAGCGTTTTGAAATGATTCTATCAAAGGTAGAAAGAATCGTCAGTGAATATTTAGGAAGACAGGGAGAAGAAATATTATCTACATATAATGTTTATAAAAATCCAACATTTGTGTATTTGAAAGGAAATGGTAAATTTAAGATTCATAATCAGATCATTGATTTGGCTGCTTTGCAAAGTGAAATGATTTTATCCAGTTATCATTTAGAGGTTTTGGGAGTTTTAAGTTTGGATTGTAAGGAGATTGTTACCGTTGAAAATTTAACAACTTTTTATGGTTATCCATGTACAAATCGGTGTGTTATTTATTTAGGAGGATTTCATAATAGTATAAGAAAAAAGTTGCTATGTATGTTACATGATTTTGATAATTCCATTTCTTTTTATCATGTAGGTGATATAGATGTTGGTGGATTTTATATTTTAAATCATCTTATTGCTGATACAAAAATTCCATTTCGAGCTAGAAAGATGGATATTGATACTTTGGCTCAATATAAGGATTATGCTTGTGATTTAACTATGGAAGACCGAAAACGATTAAAGGATTTAAAGGGGATAGAAGCTTTAAAAGAATATGAAGATATATTTGATTATATGTTAGAAAATAATATGAAACTCGAACAAGAAAATATTTATTATGATTAAAATGGTTTATTTCGAAGATTTTGTTTTTGGTAAGAATAGCAAGTGATGAGCATATTGAAAAATATAGACAACTAAAAAAAGAGAGATTTATATATAATAAATAGAAAAGATGATATGTTGAGGGGAATTAATAAAGTTTTAATAATTGTGAATAGAATGAGAAGGAAACGTAATAACTGCTTCGAAATAGATATTAGGCTAGAAATAATGTGGGTGAATAATATTTTTGTCAATGTATTATATAATTATGTAAATGCAGAAGGAGGTGAAAGTCGTTGTGTAACAAAGTATGTATAACGATTAAAGCTAATAGAGTTTGATTTAGTCAAACTTTCAGACTGTTGACAAATATGTAGAACAGTCTTTTAATTTTATATGAAATGTA
>CANEDJ010000058.1:0-6759 GCA_947426265.1 uncultured Mycoplasmatota bacterium
TAAAAAAGATTTTAGTTATAAAAAAAAGCAGTATATTTAATCAAATATACCACTTAATTTTTAATATATTCTTTAGTAGTAACACTCTTATGTCCCTCTGAATCAATCACTGTAATTTCTGCATAATAATTGCCTTTCAATTCAGTCGGATAAAAAAGTTCTGATGTAGTACTTTCTTTTACCAAGCTATGATTATAATACAATTTAATTTGATAACTAGTATAACTACCACTTCCACCTGAAGGGGTCACATTTACATTCACACCATTTACATAATTTCCATTTAATGACTTTCTGGTATATGTCATTGCTGTAACAACATTTAATGTAATATATTTTACATTTACTACACAAGTTGCTTTTTTTGAGCCATCTTCTGTTGATACAGTAATTGTAGTTTTTCCTTCTTTGATTCCTTCCACCTGACCATTGCCATTAACAGAGGCAACTTCTGAGTTTGAACTTGACCAAGAAAGTTTTTGATTAGAAGCATTAGAAGGAGTAATGATTGCTTTTAATTGCTCAAAGTTTCCTACATATATTGTTGTTTCTCTTTTATTTAAGCTAATTGCAGCCACCGCAACTTCTGGAACTGTGATTTTACTAGTCGCAATATGATTACCATCTACTGTTCGAACAGTAATTGTTGCTGTTCCTGCCTTTTTTGCTGTTACCGTGGCAGAATAACGAACACCATCTGCACTCGTTGTAATGATGTTTGGATTTCCCTCAACTGTAGCGATGCTTGCATCTGAAGTTTCCCAAACCACTTTTGTATTATTTGCTTCTCTTGGCATAACAGTTGCTGATAATGTAACTTTTCTTCCATTTTCTAATACGACACCCACTTTATCTAATTTTACACCAGTTACAGTTCCGATTTCTGCAACCCTGTTGAGAGTAAAATGTTTTACACCATATTCATTTTCAATCGTTATAACATCATTATCAATTTTAATTTTCAAATTTTTAAATAATGAATCATCATAGGCTTTTCTACAACCATATTCCATAGAAGAACCTAATTGTAGAGTACCCAGATTAATATTTGTCGTATTAATACAATAGGTATCATAATCCAAAACATCTTTGGCTTTTTCTGATGTAATATCAATATAAGAACTATAAGAGTTTTCTAAAAACCATCTTCCCACAGAATGTTCATAAATAGTATCTGTATAACGATTCTTTGAGCCTTGTGTCTTGGTAAACACATATTCTTTGCCATGATTCTCCATGACTAACTCTCCATTTTTTAATTCAAAATGAAATTGTGCTATTTTTTGATAAAATTCTGCCTTTTCTGTAGCAAACGTTCTCTGATAATTTCCTCTTATATAAAGTTTGCAATTTCCCAACAAGTCAATATTATACCATTTCAAGAAATACCATGTCTCATCAAATCCATTATTCTCTTCTGTAAATGTAATGTAGATATCTTCATATTCTTTTAAATACCAAATTCCAGAAAGCTCTTCATATAAAGATGTACTTCTTGCTAAATCTTTTTCTGTAAAGATAATAGGATCAATTCTTTCCCATTTTGCCTTTAAAGTGACATCACTAGAAACCGCAGTTTTCATAAAGTTATATGCTTCTTCTCCTAAATACCAACCTAAAAATTTATAACCTTTTTTCTCTGGATTTAATGGTTTAGTGAATGTTCTCCCTTGACTTACTTCAATTGGATCTATTGTTGTTCCTCCATAAGTTTCAAAAGTCACAGTATGGACTAAAGTTGCACCTGTTTTTTCCCATTTGGCATGTAACATCATATCTTTTTTTATTGGTTTGGTTATATCCAGAATTTCTCCTTCATATTCCCAACCTTTAAATTCAAATCCTGGCTTTTCTGTTTTTATATTATCGTCTAATTTTCTTCCTTTTCTCACTTTTGCTGGATTAATAATCGTTCCACCATTCGTATTAAAAGTAACTTCTACATAAACAGCCATTGCTTTATCAATTGCTGAAGTAACAGTAGATAAAACAGATATAAAAATTAATATGCCAGCCAATATAGCAATTCCAAATAAAAATGGCTTCTTATATTGTTTCCACATGTCTTGAATTGGTTCTAAAAAATCTTTCACATTCATTTAAGAACACTCCTTTATTCTATTATTAGTATAACACAAAATAAGAAAAGTAAAAAAAGAGAACGTTTTAGTTTACAGTTCTCTTTACTGAATATCTCTGACAAGTCCAAATGTATATCCTAAATTTTTCATATGTTTAATAAAACTATCCATCGCTTCATAATTGCCTCTGTTTTTTGGATGTAGCAAATATATCGCACCATTGTGATACCTTTTTTCTAATTCGCTAAATGCTTTTTCTTTTGATACATCATAGTCAAAATCATAATGATCTGCACTCCAAAAGTATGATTTATACCCTAAGTCGTGAACAATTTGTAAACTTCTATAACTATATTCTCCTTTTGGTTCTCTATACACTTTATCCATTTCTACTCCAGTTATTTCTTTAAATACTTTTTCGTTTTCTTCTATCTCATTTAAATATTTTTGGAAGTTTGTACGAGTTGCTAAAGTAGGCATGGAATAATGATTGGCTGTATGATTTCCAACAGAATGACCAGACTGAGCTATTTTTTTCATTAATTCTGGATTATTTTTCATAAATCCTTTACAGAAAAAGAAAGTTGCTTTTACATCATTTTCATTTAGAACATCTACAATTTCTTCGGTATAAGTATCATTACTTCCTTCATCAAAGGTTAAATAAATGATTTTTTCGTCTGGTCCCATATAATAGGCTCCATATTGCTTCAATACATCTTCTTTATTTCCCGCACCATCTACTGGTCTTGTATGATCTTTTTTATTACCACTCCACCATGTTTTATGTGTATTATCAATGTTGTCATAAGCATCCTTATATTTCACAATTTTATTACCTTCTACTGTTACGAATCTTTTTAGTTCTTTTTTATTTCCTTTTTTATTTGTAATGGTATATGTAATTTGATAAGTTCCTGGAATGTCAATATTTAAAGTACTTTTTACAGAAACTTTACTGGTGATATTTCCTTCTTCTTTGTCTATAGCTTCATATCCTGGTTCTTGATACTTTTCTCCTACTTTTATAGTCACCATACTTTGACCTTTTAAGGTGAATGCTAATGTTTCCTGTTTTGCTTTATTTGTTTTCTTTTCATTCTTTGATATAGTTTGATAACATATAAAGATAATAGAAAGAAAAATTAAAAACGTAATTCCTAAAATAATTCTTTTATGTTTTTGTTCCATTCGTGACACCTCTTCATTTCACTATATGAAAGGCAATATAAAAAAAGAAGAGATTGTCCCTTCTTTATAACCATTATTTGATATTTAATAATTTTTCTATGGCTTTTATAACTCCTAGTTTTCCATATTCATACGTAAGTCCACCTTGTTGATAAGCTATAAATGGTTCTCGCATTGGGCCATCACAAGAAAGTTCTATAGAAGATCCTTGTGTAAAGGCTCCTGCTGCCATAATTACTTTGTCTTGATATCCTGGCATATCCCATGGCTCTGGTACCGCATTAGAATCGATTGGAGATCCCATCTGAATTCCTTGGCAATATTTGATTAAATTTTCTGAATTTCCAAATATAATATTTTCTACGATATCAGCTCGTTTTTCATCCCATTTTGGTTCTACAACATAACCCAATTCTTCTAAAAGAGCACTTGTAAAAACAGCTGTTTTTAAAGAGGCTGCTACTACAGATGGTGCGAAAAAGAGTCCTTGATAAAGCGATTTGTTGATTCCAAGTGTAGGGCCTACTTCTCTTCCCTCTCCTGGAAGCGTTAATCTTTCTGCACATAATTTGATTAAATCTTTTTTTCCTGCAATATAGGCGCCATTTGGAGCAATTCCTCCACCTAAATTTTTAATTAAAGATCCTACCATAATGTCTGCGCCAACAGTTGTTGGTTCTTTATCAGATACCATTTCACAATAGCAATTATCTACCATAATAATCGTGTTTGGTGAAACTTGTTTTATTACTTTAATTACTTTTTCTACTTTTTCTATCGTAATACTTTTTCTAGTAGAATATCCTTTAGAACGCTGAATTTCAATTACTTTTATTTTCTTTTGTGTTAATAATTCTTCTATTTTTGCATAATCAAAATCGTTGTCTACCAAATCAATTTGCTCATATTGAACGCCAAAAGATTTTAATGAACTATCATTTTCAGTTATTCCAATTACTTCATCTAATGTATCATATGGTTTTCCAGTAATACTGAGTAAAATATCATTAGGCCTTAGAAGCGCAAATAAGGTTACAGTAAGGGCATGACTTCCTGAAATCATCTGTGCTCTAACTAGTGCATCTTCGGCATCTAGAATTTCACCAAAGACCCGTTCTAAAGCATCCCTTCCCATATCATCATATCCATATCCTGAAGTACTTCCAAAATGTGCTTCTGTAATTTGATTATTCTGAAATGCAGTTAATACTTTTTTACTGTTTTTTTCACACTGTTGTTCTATTCTTTTTATTTCTGGTTCTATTTTTTGTTCTACTCTGTCTACTAGTTCTTGAAGCTGCTCTTTTGTTTTTATCATGCATTCCACCCACCATCTATGCGAATAACAGTTCCATTAATATAACCCGCTTCTTTCGTTGTCAAAAAGTAAATGACAGAAGCTATTTCAGAAGGATCTGCAAACCTTCCTAATAAAATTTTTTGTTCCTCTTCTTTTACAAATTCTACATCTAATTCCTTATTCATTTCTGTATTTACCCATCCTGGAGCTACTGCATTTACTTGGATTATCGGCGCAAAAGTTGTAGCTAAATTTCTTGTTAATGAAATTAAACCTGCTTTTGAGGCATCATAATCCATACTTTCAGGATAAAGTGTATCAATTGCATTTGTAGAACTTACATTAATAATTTTTCCATGTCCTTGCTCTTGCATTCTTTTACCAACTTCTTTAGACATTAAAAATGGTCCAATTAAATTTACATCTAACACTTTTCTAAATTCAAAATCGGTTTTATCTTCAAATGTTTGGTCGATTGCAATTCCCGCATTGTTAACCAGTACATCAATATGACCAAATGTTTGAATTGCCATTTCTACCATATTTTGAACATCTTCTTTTTTTGACACATCTGCTTTTGCTAATAATACTGATACAGAATAGGTTAATTCTATTCTATCCTTTACGGCTTTTGCCACTTCTTCATCATGAGCATAATTTAATACAATATTATAATTGTGCTTTGCAAAAACCTCTACTGTCGCTGCTCCTATTCCTTTGCTTCCACCTGTTACTAATACTACTTTTTTGTCCATATGATCAACTCCGTTTTTCTTTCTATATTATAACAAATATAAAAATATTAAAAAAGTCTTAGTTACAAACTAAAGACATTTTATTTTAAGTATATTTCAAAAATAATAGTTCTACTTAACAAGTATATCAATTTTTATTTTTGTTTTTTTGATTATTCATAATATTCAATATGTTTTGCCCATATTTATTTACCTTATATTCACCAAGCCCTACAATATTGGTTAATTCCTCCATTGAGGCAGGCTTTTTCTGAATCAAATCTAATATTGTATTATCATTAAAAATCATATATGCAGGAACATTTTCTACTTCTGACATTTTTTTACGATATGCTTTTAATTTCACTATAATTGCATCAACATCTTCTTTTTGAATATCAGCAGTTTTTATATCTTCTATTCTATATTTTAATAAAGTATCACAAATATATTGTATTCTTTCTTCTTGCCTTACAATATGTTTTTTCTGTTCCATTTTTATTAAATTTTCTTCTAATTTATCATTTCTAAAAATTTTATTTTTATATTCATTTGCTCCATGTTTAAAATGAATATGACTATCATCATTTGTTAGCACAACTAAAGACGTAACGACAGTCTTTATTTTTTCATTTTTCAAAATCGCCTTCACTACTTTTTCATGATCATTATTCTGAGTTAATGGATTTTTCATTCCACTTTTTTTTCTTCCAAAAATTCTTGTAAAAGTTCCATCTCCTTCAATATCAAGATTACCATTTAAATCTTTTGCTTCTATAATATAAATCATCCTTTTCGTAACAGCAATAAAATCTATTTGTGCTTTAAAATCTCTATATTGCAATCTAATATCATAAATAATATACATTGGAACATTTTGCATATGTAATAAGGTATATAATATTTTGCTCTCACCATATTGACCTTTTTTTAAGCAATTAATATTATACTGAGTTCGGTCACTTTCATATTTTTCTTGCTCTAGCTTATCTAAATATTTTTTACCACTTTCTCCATGATAGTATAATTTGCTATTTTTAAATTGAGAAAATAAATCTTTATCGTGAACCCAGATAATTAATTTAAACAATATTAATATCCCAAAAATAGCTAAAACATATTGCCAATATTGAAATAAAATCAAAAATATAAAAATACTAATAATGCCTAATATTTCATCATCTACTGATGGCTCTTTTCTATAATAATTTTTTCTATACTTAGACATAATACTACTCCCTTTTTATTAATATAATTTATTTTATAATAATACTATTATACTAAATATATCTCAATAATACCATAAATTTTTTTATTACTATTTATATTGATAATATTTAGCTATTTAGCAGTAATTAAATCAGCCTAAAAAAAAGCAAGCAGAAAATTCTACTTGCTCCAGACTGTTGACAAATATGTAGAACAGTCTTTTAATTTTATATGAAATGTATTA
>CANEDJ010000059.1:0-5205 GCA_947426265.1 uncultured Mycoplasmatota bacterium
TCTCAAAGTGAAAAACTTTAAGAAAGTTAAGGGGGAATTATGAATGGAAAAGACTACAAAAAAATATGTGGAGTATTTATATCCAGGTTTATTTATGGCAGAAACTAGCAGCGTAGAAATTGGACATAGCGATCCTATGAAAGTAGAATTGAAGAAACGTGCAATTGGTTTTCGATTCTATGAAAAAGATTTTATAGACACAGATGGAGAACAATTTGAAGGGAAAATTCATAATAGAACAAATTGGTTCTATATTGGAAAAAGATTAACTTTTGAAGAGGTTCAAAGTCGTTTTGGAAATATGCCAAAGTATGAGACATTAATCAGTAATATGGAATGCAATCAAATATCATCAGTATGTATGACTGAATATGGTAATTTTATGCCAATGGAAGAAGACGATATTACATTAGAAGAGTATGTAGCAGAACATAATAAAGAAGCTAATGCTTTTAAAATGTTTCAAGCATTAAAACAACATGTAGGAGAGAGAGTTTCTTATCGAGGATGGTGGTATGGAGCAGCACAAGAAGAAACTGATGTATTGAGAAATGTAAGTTTTTTTACAAATGTACAAATAGGATGTTATGGAATACCATTTATTGGATATGGTTCTGCTATTTCATCTATCAGATTAGAAGAAACAGGAGAAGAATTATATTCTAATCCATATATTGAATATGGATATGATAGAAGAGATCCCGAAAAAATAGAAGAAGCAAGAAGAAAAATGTTTGGGGATACCATTGTAGATAAACAAAGGAATCGTAGGATAAAAGCAGAAACCATTAGAAAGCAAGAGGAAGAACAGGCTGATTTAGAAGCTAAGAAAAAGAAATATACAATTATGAAAGATGGTTTGGCTTTCGTGAAAAAAGAAGATGCAGAAGAATGGATGCAATGTGTGGATCGTAATACAAATGATGCATATTCTTGTTGTATTGTGGAAACAGCCTTATTATGTTTGAGAAAATTACAAGAGGGGGCAACTTGTGAAGAGGTAGAAAAAATATATATAGAAATGGGATTGACAGGATATATGTCAGGTGCTGTTTCTAGTATGATTGCTCATTTTAGTGTAAGAGGAATAGAATTCAGACAATATTGGAATAAAAAATTTGGTATTACAGAAGAAGAAAAAAGGGTTGTAAATCCTGCTGTACTGGTATTATCATCAAAAAATTAAATAGTATTAAAAAAGTTCACAAAGCAGTATACTTTGTGAGCTTTTTATAAAATGTTTTCTTATAGTAAAATACTTTAGGATTTCCCTCTGAGTGGTTTTTATAATACCACTTTTTTTTCATTTGTCAAATTTTACTATTAATTAGAAAATTAGAAGTCAAATTTAACAATAGTTATTTTATATGCTGCTCTTAATAAAAACATTCCTAAAGTATTTTACTTTGAGAAATGGAAGGGGTTAGAATTATGAGCAGTGGAAAAATTTATGATGAAAATGCTAGAAAAAGATTAGAACAAAAAAGATTTTTACAACAAATGAAAAAAGATATAGAGAATTTGGAAAATAAAATAAAATTTTCAAATTTACAAATTGGAACTATAAGAAATTTAAAAATATCATTACGTGCTATGCAGTTAGTTGCACCTTATGTATTGATAGCAGGGTTAATCGCAGGTGGATTTAAACTTCTTGGAAGTTGTCCATTCTATCGTGATATAGGGCAACAAAATTTAAACATTATGAAAGAATTTGATAGTTTAGGAAACATTAGGTATGAAGAACAATATAATGAATTTTCTGGATCTTCAGATATATTATATTTTTATGGGAAATGGGAAAAGTCAAATGATGGTTTTTACACTAGAACTGTGGAAAAGTATAAATTAAAAGGATTAATTGAAGAAGAAATAAGAGGATTATTTGAAAAAGAGAAAATTACTTTACAGGATATATTAGGTGCACCCTTTTCTTCAATTCAAGAATCTAATAATAATGTTTCTGAGGAAGATATTGAAAAAGAAAATTATTTTCAAGCAACTATTTACCTTGAAGATAAAGAGGACTATATTTTAGTGAGAGAATCTTCTTCTGATAATATTTTAATAACTATATTATATATTTGTGTAACTGGTCTAGGAGAACTTTTGCCACTTTATATTAGAACTGAATGTTCAAGTTTTGATTTTGGAAATTGTGTATCAAGAATTAAAGAAAAATATCAACCACTTGATATTCCAGCTTTGACAAAAAAACTAGAAATCAAAAGAGAGAACTATGATAGATTAACGAGGTAATTGATATGTTAGGAAATATTAGAAAACCAAATGAAATTGTAGATGCACCTATTTTTAATTTTATAAAGCCTGAAACAAATGATTCTTTATCTAGTATGAGTGGAATAGATTTACAAGATTTATTATATTATATAGAAAATTGTTATTTAGAATTGCGAAATAGTTTAGGATTTGATGATGAAGTTACTTTTGGATTGGAATTAGAATTTGAAAATGCGGCTAGAAAGCGAATTGAACAAAAACTGGAAGAGTCTCGGTTAGATGAAATTTGGGAATTAAGGGAAGATGCCTCTTTACATAATGGTGTAGAAATTAATTCTCCTATATTAAAAGATGTATTTGATTCTTGGAGTCAACTCAAAAAAGTTTGTCAAATTGTTTGTAAGCATGCATCAATTGATAAACATTCAGGAGGGCATATTCATGTAGGAACCCAAGTTTTAGGAAATAAAACGGAATCTTGGAAGAATTTTATCAAGCTATGGTCTGTATATGAAAATATTATTTATCGATTTGTATATGGCGATTATTTAAGTGCAAGACCTAGTATGGCAAGGTATGCAGAACCGATGGCAAAAGAGTTTTGGAGAGATTATCAAGGTATGTTGAAATGTGATTCATTAACTTTAAATGATGTTATTAGAAAAGTTTCTCATCAAAGATATGAAGCTGTAAATTTTAATAATGTGAGTAATTTTGATCGTTTTCAAACAAAAAATACAATTGAATTTAGATGTCCTAATGGAACTTTAGAACCAGTCATTTGGCAAAACAATGTCAACTTATTTGTTCATTTATTACAATATTCTAAAAGTACAGGATATGATGATGATATGGTTCAGAAAAGAAGACGGATAAATGAAGACCGTTATTCAAGCTTGGATTTTTATGGTGAAATATATTTGCAGCAAGCTTTGGAATTATGTGATATGATTTTTACAAATAATTTTGATAAGGTATATTTCCTAAGACAGTATTTAAAATCTTTTGAAATTAGAAATAAAGAATTAGCGAAGCCTAAATTGTTTGTGAAAAAGTAAAATATAAAATCATGAAGAATATTTCTTGATGATTTTTTTATAACTCTTTTAAGAGTATAAAAAATAGTATATTCCATTTGAACATACTATTGATATTTTAACTAAATTTACATCATTTGATAATTTGATGCATTATATTTTGTATTGTAAGAAGTTGAACTATTATTCACCATATTCTCTAATCTTGTGATTCGACGCTCTAAATTATTAATTTGACTATTTAAATTATTGATTTGTCCTTCTACATTACTGTAATCATTATTTCCTGTGCTTGTTGCATAATTGTAACTTGGCATTGTAGGCATTGGCATAACATTAGGAATTCCTGGCATAATTCCTGGCATAGCAGGGCCTCCCATCATTGGGTAAGTTGGATAAGCAGGACCCACAGCAACATTTGCTCCACAATTTCTATCTTTTTTCATTTTAAACACTCCTTTATTTGTTCTAATTCATTATATGAGTTTATTTTCATTTCGTGACATGATATAATAATTATGGTGATTACATGAGATTAAAGCACGTAAAAGGAGCTCATGAAAGAATAGAGGCTTCTAATTATATTATTCATAATCCAGAAAAAGAAAGAGGAAATTATCAAAATTTATTTCATAATACCAATCCAATTTATATTGAAATAGGGACAGGAAAAGGGAATTTTATTGTAGAGAAAGCCAAAAGAAATCCAGATATTAATTTCATTGGAATTGAAAAATTTGATAGTGTTATGGTGAAAGTCGTAGAAAAAATAGAACAAGAAAAATTGTCTAATTTATTACTAATTCGAATGGATGCAACTGAAATCGAAAAAATATTTGATCATGAGATAGATTTATTGTATCTAAACTTTTCAGATCCTTGGCCTAAAAAAAGACATGCCCATAGGAGATTAACGAGTCCAATTTTTTTGAAACGCTATGAAGCAATTTTTAAAGGTCCTATGAAACTAGAAATGAAAACAGATAATCGTCATCTATTTGAATATTCTCTAATTTCTTTTAATGAGTTTGGATTTAAATTTGATGATATTTCTCTCAATTTACATCAAGATGATATAGAAGATAATGTCGAAACAGAATATGAAAAAAAATTCTCATCTATGGGATTTCCAATTTATAAAATTCATGTTACAAAAGAGATTTAACACATTTTTACACATCTCTTTCCTTTTTTCTTTTGTATTTCTTAAATTTTTGATATAATCATAGTAAGCAGGTGGAAAGATGAAAAAAGTAATCTTATTATTAGCTTTATTAACTTTATTAACTTGTGTATTTTTAGTAACAGGTTGTACAATGGTACGAATAGATACTGATAGTATTGACAATACTATAAATGTAATCTTATCCAAAGAAAATAAGCTTTATAACCGAGTTGGAAAAGGATATAAATATTATATTCCAAGAGGTGTTATTTATATTGATACCGATGAATTCAACGATAAATTATATTCCAATGGAAATTATTACTATTTATATATTGATGCTATTAGTTATTATTATCAAAAGAAAGTAACTTATCAGAAAAATGAACAAGCTTACTATTCAAAAGTCATTCATACAAAAGATAAAGATGGCTATGTAGAAATTATAGAACAAGACAAGAAATATTTGATTCGTTTTTCATACAACTATGCAAGAATAGAAACACTTGTTGATAAAAAAGATATTAACAATGTCATTTTAAATGCTTCTTATATTTTGTCAACTGTAAAATTTAATCATAATGTGATTAAATTAATGCTAGATGATGAATACTTTACAAATAAAGAAGAAAGTTATGATTTGTTTAATTCTACAGGTAGCGACTTTAATGATAAGAAAGTAGTAGAAGCAGAAAGTGATAATTAAGTAGAGGTGAATATAATGAAATTTCTAGAAAAAGTAAAAAATATGTTTACAGAAGA
>CANEDJ010000060.1:0-5176 GCA_947426265.1 uncultured Mycoplasmatota bacterium
TCTATCTTTATTTTGTAACCGTTTTGATACATATATTCATTTATTATTAAATTTTTGAAAAAAGAAATATATTATATTACAATAGATATAGATGATTCGATCATCAAAAAATATAGAAGTATTTGCTTTGACTTATAAATTTTCGCCTCGAATCTTTTAACAGGTATACATTTTAAAAATATAGTATTTTTTCATTTCCAAAATAAAAGTCGTTAACCTTTGCTACTAGTTATATTACTTTTCTAAAAATAATATAAACAATTACAAATAAAAAATATTTTAAATTTAAAATAATTCAAAAAAAAGAAAATTCATCCTGTAAACTTTCTTTTTTTATTTAATAGAAGTTTATTTCTCCTTTGGAATAGCCAATAATGTAATCTCAGTTGGAAAAATAGGTCCCCCATGATTTCTTAAATAAAAATCATAATTTGGATTCATTTCGTCTATCATTCTAGGAATCTTCCAAATATCTTCATGATTATGATAAACTGAAATTAATAATTTTGGTTGTTCTTCTTTAATATGCCTTTCACAACCTAACAATGCTTTTTGTTCAAATCCTTCTATATCCATCTTAATCAGTGTAATCGGTTCTTTAATATCTTCATCTATCGTCACAGTCTGAATTTCATTGTTTCCCTTATCACTTAATGTATTTGCCGATGCATCCACATTACTTTCATTAATAAATAAGGTTTCATTTCTATCACCTACTGCTTTCTTAAAACATTCTATATTTGAATATTTCTCCAAGTTCGACTTTAAAAATCGAAATACATCATCTGTAATTTCATAACAATATATCTTTTTATAACAATCATTTCCATACATATCCAAATAAGATAAAATAGTATCACCAATATATGCTCCCAAATCAACGATAACTTCATTTTTATCGCATTTTACAACATCTAAATCAAAATAATCAGGATACAATTTTTCTATTGTTTCGTCTAATATACGAAAATCATATTGATACCAATTACGAATAATAGCTAACAAAAGCTTTTTTGATCGATAATCTTTTAATCTTTCATAAAGCCATATATAATCGTCTAAATGATATAAAAAAGAATCCGCTTTATTTTCCAATTCTTCAAACTCATTATTTTTTATGTCTAACTTTCCCCAATAATCAAAATCTTGAAAATAATCTTCAATTGATCTTTGTGTTTCCTCTGGAACTAATTTAAAATTTTCTTTCATTTGAAATAACAATTGTTCTCTTGTTGAATGTTTTAAAACATCAATTAAATGATAAAACTCTCTATCTATTTTATTCATAAATCAAACTCCAATCAAAATATTATATGAAATAAAATAAAATTCGCCAAAAAAAGAACAATGAATTTGTTCTTTCTAACATATATATTTTTATCTTTTTAATTGCAAATTACGTTGTTTGCTTTCATAAATTGGATCTCCAAAATAATCAAAATATTCCATTACTTTAGAAATATCATCAGCAATTATAAATTCTCCTCTGAAATCTTGCAAGCGATATCTTGAATCAGAAATATCTCCTCCATTCTTATTTGTACAAAACCAATAAATTTTTGACAGAAATGAACTTTTTATAACTGCTAATGCAGCATCATAATCTGAAAATACAATAAGCCTTGACATATGATGTCTTAATAGAAATGCATCAAGAGATATAGGCTCTTCAAAAATTTTGCTTTCAAAATATCCATTTTGATCGATATCATTTGGAAGTGCATAAGAATTTTGAAAATAATGACATAGATCGCATCTATCAAAATCCAAATTCGCACCAGCTTTTTTTACCTTCAATGATTTAGTAACATGTCCATCATATCCAAAATAAATGGTCACATCTTTCTCACTTAATAGTTTTCGGAAAAAATCATTATACTCTCTTAATAAATCACATTGTCCTTTCATATCAATATAAAAAGATAATGGCTGTGTTTCATTTGAATATGTATCTGTTAAAATTTTATGTTCTAAATCAAGTAAAACATGCTTTGCAATTTGTCTTTTATTTTTTCTATCTAACCCATATGTTTTAACATAATAATTGGTCTTAATTAAATACTTTAAAAATTTCTTTAATAATTCATCTTCTACACTCACTGTTTCAAAAGTCTCTACATTTTCACTCTGCTCAACTCTTCTATTTTCACTTATCCAATTAACATTTAATTTTGTCAAATCATCAGAATCTGAAAAAGTAGCAATTATTGGGATTTGTTCATCGAAGTTGGGTTCCCCTCTTTCATCTTGTGAACCACCTGGTTCATCCTCTTGACCAGTATCTTTACTTGAGGCAAGTGTTTCCAAAGATTTTTTTATATTTTCATTTTCTAATTGATTATTTCCAGACTGTTGTGGTTGACTCTGCTGTTCCTCTGAGTTAACATCTTCTACTTCTTGACTAGATTGCTCATGATCACCTTTCTCATAATTCTCATCTACTTCTTTTATAGATAAATTATCCTGTTTAGGAACTAAAGACTGTTGCACTTGTTGATACCCATCTATCTTTGGATGTGATATTTCACTTTGTGATTGTCCATTTTTCAATAATTCATCTATCATTTCTGATAATTCTTGATCTACAGAATTTTTAAAATTTGAAAATGATGATTGTTTAGAATCTTCTTGTTCCTTAAACTCGAAATTGGGAAAAGAGTCCTTTTTATTACCAAAAATTTGTCTTTTTAAAGTTTCAAAAAAATTATGAATTGCATTTTTTAGTTGATTAAACTGATTTTGTTCTCCAGAATTATGGTCTGTTTCCTGGAATTTTTCTGATGTTTGTAATTGCTCAAAATCATTTCCTTTAACATAACTTTCATCAATTATTTGAACTTCTTTATTTGATCTATTCTCCATTTCCTGTCTCCTTAACAATAAACATTTAATACTTTTTATAAGTTCCTTTTGTTAAAGAATACGCAGTACCATATGTTATAATATCAGCTTTCATTTCCCCCTGTTTATCATCCTCTAACTCTGTCGTTACTAACTTAGCCGCTTTATCTCCTCTTGATATAGAATATAGAGAAGCAAATGCTTGCAATAATTTTTTCGCACTAATATATCTAGTATCTCCAGGTACAAATAACAAATAATTATTATACAATTGAATTGCTGCTATAAAATCACCACTATCAACAAGTACATGAATATTTTCTTCTGAAATTGTTTTATCATCATTTAATTCTTCAGACAATAATCTCAATAATTCATTTACTCCTTCTTTCACTCCAAAATTCATATCACCATCAGAATCTATATTGATATATCCCATAAATTCAGGGTCGTTATATACTGAAATTCCTTTTCTTCTCAATGCATTAGTAACAATTTCTTGCAAATTTACTTTCAAATCTTTAGTTTTTCTAATAAACTGATTAATTTCAGTTTCATCAAAATTAAAAAATGGTAAATTTGAAAGTGTTGCAGACCCTTTTGTTTTATCAACATCATAAGAGAATTTATCTCTATCTGCAAAAATGCTTTTAATTGCTTGTCGATCTCTTGGATTATTGGCAAACCATGAAATCAAATTCATAATACGATCATGTGCATTTCCACCAATTAATTCAATCATAATATCATCATTAAGCGCATTTATAATTTCTTGCGCTGAAGTAATACGTGTAAATGTCCCTTTTTCTGCTTCTAACATTTCTCCATAAAGTTTTAAAGCAATACTTCTCATGTTAGAATTAAATCCATTATCATGAAAAGCTATAATTCTGCCCATACTCTCTACATTTGGCAATTGCAAATCAATTCTACGCAATCTACGTAGTAGAGAACCATCCAATTCACGCCATTTATTTTTACAAACTACTACAATTAAATGATCACGACATTCATCTTTAATTGCAACTTCCCCATGATCAGGTGTCCAAATTGCACCTTTTTGAAAGAATGTTAAGAAATATGGATCAATATTTTCATTTCCTTTATCAATTTCATCCACTAACAGAACTGTTTTTTTCCCTGCATTTGCATTATTAATTGCTCGAACTAAAATCCCATCTGAGATAGGATTGGTTTTCTTTACTAAACCAACTGTATTTATGGTCGCATATAACTGTTCATCCGTTGTAGAAGCAACACATTGGTATTCTAAAAACTCGGCATCATCTACCTTTGCCAAAGATTCTGCAAAATGAGTCTTTCCTACTCCTGGTTCTCCAATTAAAAGAAGACCTGATAAACCTTTTCTTGGCAATTCATAAAATCGACTGGCTAAATAGGCTGCGATTAACGCTTCCATGTCATTAAAAAAATAACCATTTTTTTCAAAATCACTTTGAAATTTTGCAAAATCATCTTGATTTATTTTTTGCTTTAAACTATTTCTGATTTGTTGTTCCATTTAAAATTCCCCCTCGCTAATTCCAATCTCCTTAAACAACTTTTTTTGTAGAATAAGTAAATTCCTTAATGTATTATTTTCATATTGTATCCCATATGCTTTTACAATTGACTTTATTATTTCATCACACCTAAAATAACCATTTTCTGAAAAAATAATATCTCTATGATTCATACTTTGAATCAGCAATTTCATTTCATCTACATAAAGGATTTCTACCTCTTGCACTTTTATTGGCAAAACCTTCTTTGCATTAGATACAGTAATACTATTTCTAATATTATAGAAGCATAGCTTAATAAATTCCTTGTAACTCAATATAAAATTCCCCCTTTTTAACTATCAAGCCAAATATAATTTTTCAAGTCGGTGACTATCATATCACAAAGTGCCCCATATCGTAAAGTATTTTTTTTACTTTTTTGAGAAAATTATAATAATATAAAGGTTTTCTTTAAAAAAAAGAATAAAAAAGGGGTAATCTATTATGAAAAATGAGGAGAATATATACTATTTAGTCTCTAGAAATATAAAGAAGCAACGAAAATTAAAAGGTTGGACACAAGTAAAACTAGCATTAAAAAGTAATGTTGGATATGATTATTTAAAAAAAATAGAAACAAAAAGTGGTAGCAACAAACAGTTTTCTCTTGATACTGTACAGAAGATTGCGAATGCTTTAGAAATAGATTTTAGAATATTATTTGAACCTCTTGAAGATGAAGATAAATAAAACATGAACTATACTTATAAGTATAGTTCAGACTGTTGACAAAGTGGTATATTCAAAAAGAATATGCTACTTTTTTTATC
>CANEDJ010000061.1:0-4988 GCA_947426265.1 uncultured Mycoplasmatota bacterium
AATTCTAGTTTATTTGAAAGTGAATATAATGAAGAAATCATAAAGTGGTTAATAGAACATGGATACGATATTGGAAATCATAGTGCTGATCATGTTGATTTTACTAAAGTAAATTCTGAAGAAGCCTCTAAACAAATTGGAAAAATGTATTCTATTTTAAATGCAATAATTCCACAAAAATATGTTCCTATTGTAGCTTTACCATTTGGCTCTCCTTACAGTAAAGAACATATTAATTTTTCGCATATTTTAAATAGCAGTTATAATGGAAAAAATTATGATACGATTGCAACTTTAAGAGTGGGTTGGGAAGCCAGTCCTTCTCCTTTCTCTAGTCAATTTGATTCTACATTTTTAAAAAGAATTCGTGCATATGATAATGATGGAGAAGATTTTGATATTGAAATGAATTTTCATATACTTTCTAAAAGTAAATTTATTTCAGATGGAAATCCTAATATGATTACAATACCAGATAGTTTAAAGTCAAATGTTGGAAAAACAACATTAAAATTGAATACATATTAAAAAAAGTATGATATACTGAACATAGGTGATATGTGTGTTTAAAAAGAAGTCAAGTCCTAAAGAAGAATATGTAAGAGTTATGATTGGTTCAGGAAGAAGTTCAACGTTTATTAATGTAAAAAAAGGTGAAAAAGTATTAATTGGAAGTGGTTCGTCTTCTATGATAATTCGTGCAGGTGAAACTGTATCGATTGATGAAGAAACGGAAAAGCGTTTTCCATTCAGTACAAAACAGAAAGTGAAGAGTATATTTAGAAAGTAGGTATGATGAATGATTGATACAAGAGATGAAAATGTAGAGATTGAATTAAAAATATTGGTTCAAGATGAAGAAGCATTTACAAGATATTTAGAAGAACATACAACTTTTATAAAAGAGGAAATGATTGAAGATACCTATTTTGAAAATCCTGATTATCCATTTTTGTATATAGATGAAAAAGGCCTCAAAAATGCGAAGAAAAGACTTCGAGTTCGTAAAAGTAATAGTGGAGATACCATTAATTTTAAAGAAAAAGTATTTGGAGAAAAAGAACAATTTTTATATTCTAATGAGATAGAAGAAAAATTAACTTCAGGAGAACAAATGATTAAAATTTTAGAGTCTCTTGGATTTGTAACTAGTTGTCATTATCATAAAACAAGAAAAGTTTATCATACTGAAAATTTTGAATTTGATGTTGATTTGATTGATGTTTTGGGGATGGTTGTAGAAATTGAATATCAAGGGAAACTGGATGACTTAAAGAATGGGATTGATATGATAAGAAATTTTTTGAAAGAAATTCATATCACAAATTATATTGAAGTAAGGACAACTTATCCAGAAATATTATGGAATGGCATGGATTGTTATTTATAAGAAAAAGGCACTTAATCGCCTTTTTTTGGTGGGGTTTTAAATTCTTCTTCTAATAATTGTTTTTGTAATTCTATTGGAAATGCCAATGTATAGATTTGGTGAATTCTAAAATCTAATTTTAATAAATGATTGTGGTCATTAGAATAATTTGAAATATAAGGAAGCGCAAATTCCTTTTTTATTTGATTTAAATATTGTCTTCCTTTTTTTGTGAATCCTAAAACTCGAATATAAGGATGTTTTTTATAAAATTTTGCTTCTTTTTTTGTTAAACCACAGAGAACATATAAACAAATTCTTTTTATTTTGCTATAAGTTTCGCTTTTTGTTTTGACCATTTTTATAAATTCATCTAAAGAGTTTGAATCGTTGATTGTTTTTTTTATTCTTGGTATTAATTTTTCATTTACTTCATGGTAATGAATTAAATTTTCTTTTTCAGAAATGATTTTGTATTTTAAAAGAGGAAATAAATTTTCAATATCAATGTTTTGATGAATATATTTACTGGTCAATGAAGGAACAGAAGCATCAATATTTTTATTTTCTTTTAGTGCTTTTCGAATGCTACTAGCACTTCCTATTTGCTCTAAATTTTCACTATGATAATCATTTGTTCTTAGAATTGTAATAGGGGTAATCGATGCATTTTGTTTTTTTATTTCTTTTATATAAGAAATTCCTAATAAATCATTTGGAGAAGTTATTCTTATTCCTGATAATACCATTAAAGATTTTGAAAGGGCAGTTGGATAATTGCAGCCTTCTTTTAGAAAAGTTTTAACATTTTCATTATGCAATTTATTTGATTGAAGAAGTGCTAGTGTGGTTAATTTCTGAATGTCATTTTCTTCACTTCCAAAAACTAAGTATTCTACTTGTAAATCTTTTAAGATAGTAATAGCACCTTGTGCAAAAAGGTCGGCACTTCCAGTTGCAAAAATAAATGGCAATTCTATAACTAAATCTACTCCATAGAAAAGAGCGATTTCAGCTTTTTCCCATTTTGTTAAAATGCTAATATCAGCACGTTCTGTAAAAGGTCCGCTCATAACCAAAACGATAATGTGATTTGGATACATCTCTTTTATTTTTTTTATGTGATATAAGTGTCCATTATGAAATGGATTATATTCACAAATAATACCAACTGCTTTCATTTGTATCACCAAAGTTATCATATCATATTTTTTTTAAAAGTTATTGTTTTTCTTAGATTTATTTTAAAATTCATTTTATAAAAAGAAATTTGTTATTTTTGGTAGTTTTTTCCTTTTGTATAAAAAAAGTAAAATTTTTCATAATAAAATTAGGAGGGAAAACATGGAAAAAACAAAATATAAAGATTTGGTAAATAAACATACTCCAAAAGAAAATAGAGTCTATAATGGAATGATAGCTTTTATTATTGGAGGATTCATGGGGGCTTTAGGAGAATTATTAAGACAACTTTATGCATATTTTTTTGATATTCCAACATCAGAAGCAACTATGTTCATGATTATTACATTAATATTTATTGGATGTTTGTTTACTTGTTTTGGATTTTTTGACAAATGGGTCAATTTTGCAAAATGTGGTTTAATTATTCCCATTACTGGATTTGCGCATGCTATGATGAGTGCAGCTTTAGAATATCGTAAAGAAGGAATGGTAACTGGTATTGGAGCTAATATGTTTAAACTCGCTGGTTCAGTCATTATATTTGGAGTAGTGAGTGCTTATACGTTTGGACTTATTCGTTTATTGCTAGGAGGGATAGCATGACATTTAGATATAATAATGTTTATATCAATGCGACAAGTACAGTAGCAGGGCCGTATGAACAAAAAGGGCCTTTAAAAAATTATTATGATGCGACTTATGATGATTTTTATATAAATATGGATACGTTTGAACAAGCAGAAAGTAAAATGATAGAAGATAGTGTTGATATTTTACTTTCTAAAATAGGAAAGACAAAATTTGATATTGATCTATTTTTATCTGGCGATTTATTGAATCAGATTGCTTCTTCTAGTTATGCAGCTAGTAGATTAGGTATTCCTTTTATGGGAGTTTACAATGCTTGTGCAACGAGTGTAGAAGGACTTATCATTGGAGCTAATATGGTAGAAAATAAGCAAATCAAGAATTGTATTTGTGCAGTAAGTTCCCATAATAATACAGCGGAAAAACAATTCCGTTATCCAGTTGAATATGGAGGTCCAAAACCTAAAACAGCAACTTTTACAACAACAGGAAGTGCAAGTGCTTATTTATCTAGTAATAAAGAACAAATTAAGGTAGATAGTTCTACTGTTGGAAGTGTAGTAGATCTAGGGATAAAAGATGTTTATCATATGGGAGCAGTGATGGCACCAGCTGCAGCAGATACTATCTTTAAACATTTAAGAGATACCAAAAGAGAAATTGGCTACTATGATTTAATATTAACAGGGGATTTGGGAGTTTATGGTAGAGATATTCTAAAAGAATATATGAAAACTGAATATGGAATAGAACTAAAAAATTATAATGATACTGCTTGTATGATTTATGATAGAGAAAAACAGCCAGTTTATGCAGGAGGAAGCGGGCCAGCTTGTGCGCCACTTGTTACTTATAGTTATATTTTAAACAAGATGAAAAAGAAAGAATATCATAGAATTTTGTTGGTAGCAACAGGAGCACTACATTCTCCTACTATGGTAAATCAAAAGTTATCTATCCCAGCAATTGCCCATGCTATTAGTTTGGAGGTGGTAGAATGATTTTTGTAAACTCATTTCTATTTTGTGGATTTGTTTGTCTACTTGGACAAATGATATTAGATAATACCAAATTAACACCTGGACATGTTACTACAATTTTTGTCATTGTAGGAGCATTCTTAGATACCTTTAGCATTTATGATAAAATTATTTTATGGGCAGGTGGAGGAGCTTTAGTTCCAATTACCAGTTTTGGGCATTTGCTTTCTCATGGAGCAATGGATATGGCAATGGATCAGGGATTAATGGCTCTTTTTATGGGCATGTTTAATTTAACAGCTTCTGGAATTACATCTGCAATTATCTTTTCCTTCTTTCTTTCTCTTATATTTAAGCCAAAAGATTAGAATTTATATTTTCTAATTTTTTTGTATTATAAAAATTAAAACATGATATAATGAATGTAAGGGTGATTGTATGAAGAAAATATTTGGTGTATTTATCTTTTTCATTACTTGCATTCTTATTCCTATGGGAGTAAAAGCAAGTGACTATGGAATTGAAAATTTTAATATGCATGTCACAGTTTTAGAAAATGGAGATTTATATGTAAGAGAGGCCTTTTTAATGAATGGCACATTTAATGGAATGGATCGTGATATTGATTTTGAGAACATTTTAGCGTCCAATTTCACTGGGGATAAAGAATCTTTTAATGGAAGTAATATTTATAATGGTACTGATATAAATTTAGTTCAAATAAGAGCCATTCCTTATACAGATTCTATTTCTTGGGCAGAAATGAAAACTCGTGGAACAAAATTTACAAAAACTTATCATGCATCGGCAGGAGAGTTTGGAGTTTATACAGAAAATAGAACAAGTTCGGGAGTAAGTTATCGAAT
>CANEDJ010000062.1:0-4093 GCA_947426265.1 uncultured Mycoplasmatota bacterium
AGGATACCTTCTTCTTTAAATGTCCAGATTTATGGGTACATTATATTTTTTCCCTTCTATTTTACCCTTTTTCCTTCCTTCTTCTAACCCCTCTTCTAATCCTCTCTCTTTTCCATCTCTATATCCTTGATCCAACAAATCCCATTCTTTTCTATATGCATCTCTGATTTCTTCATTTTTGCTAACTTCTATAGCCTCATTAATATATTCTTCCATTATTGCATGATCCTTTCCTATTTTTAGAGCAGTTTCTATTTCTGGTATTACAAGTGTTAATAAATATTTTTCTTCTTCTGTCAAATTCTCTACTCCACTAGTATACCACTTTTTTATTAAATTTGGTATATAAATTTGAATGACTATTAATTTATCTGTTAATGCTTCATTTTCATTATCTTTTAAATAACATACATATTTTATTTTTTCTTTTCCTTTGTATGCAAAATTATTGATATTGATTAATAAACTTTGCCTATAGTTATATTGTTTTCCTTTTTCCACCAGCTTCGAATATAAACGATTCATATATTCAATATTTCTTTCTAATGTTTCTATTTTATCATTACAATTAATTTCTATATCAATAGCTGAACTATTTATATATGCTACAAAATCCGCTCTTTCTCTTTTTTCTTGTCTAGTTCACTTTTGCCAAATTCCAATGTTTTCAATAATTCTTTATAAGAAGTATCTAAAATATATGATAATAGTTTACAAGCATATTTTTTACGATTTTCATTTGCGAACATTGTTTTAAACATACTATCTGAAAAAATACTAAGTTTCTCTTTTTCTGTTATTTTCTCTAATGGTTTCATGGAAATAATATATTTATGATCTTGATCAATTCCTTCACTTTTTTTCATGGTATCTCTACTTTTTAAAAATGTTGTCTTATCATTTCTTATTTTTAAAGGCATATTACCTCTCCTTTCAAAGAAATATTAACACTTTGAAAATGACAAGTAAAATACCTATTTTTTAAAATTTGTATTTCATGTTCTACCAATTTCAGTATTTCTTACAAAGATTTAAAGCATTGCTATTTTATTATTCTAAAAAAAAATAAAGTTTTCACTTTATCTTTTCTATCAACAAAATTTTATTTCATCTTCTATTTTTACTTACCATTTCTATTTGATCTGTAAGTTGTTCGATTCTAGAAATAATTCTTCCAGCTTTCACAACATCAATACTTTTTTTACTACAGCTAAAATGCACTTCTAAAATTTTCAAATCTAAATTAGATGTAAAAAAGGTAGGCAATTTTGCATCCATCCTATATTGAAGTAACGGACAAAGTATTTCATCCCTTCCCCATTCAGTAGTGATTTCAGCTCCGATATCATCAATCAATAATAATGGCACTTTTTTTACTGCTTCATATTTTTCTTTAAAGTCTGCTCCAAAAGATGCTTTTAAGTCTCTTAAAAATTCTGGCCAAAAAATAAGAGCACTTTTAATATTTTTACGAGCTAATTCTGCAAACATAGCAGCTATAAAAAAACTTTTTCCAGAGCCATAATTTCCATATAAATAGAGTCCCTTTTGACTAGTTCCATAATTTTTAAGAAAACTTTGCAACCATTTAATCGCTGGATATCTATTTTTATCAGTTGTATCAATATCTTTCATAGAAGCATTCAATAATTCATCTGGGATTTCAAAAGTTTGCATATTCTTTTTATATTCTAGTTTTTCATCCAATTGTTTTTTATATCTGCAGGTTTGATATTCAAAAGATAAATTATTTTCATGTATACAAGGTAAATATGCAAAACCTCTCATTTTATTTTGACACGCTAAAATGCTTTTACATGTTTGACAATTATGATATTCTTTTGCACATTCTTCTAAATTAGATGTATATTTCATAAGTTCTTTTTTAGAAAAAGATAATTTTGAAACAAGGTCAAAAAAAGAGGGTTCTTTTAATGCTTCTTCATAAGACGCCTTTAATTCTTCTTCTAATTTTACTTTTTGATATTTTAATTCCTCTTTTATTTGTTTCATCAAGCGTCCTCCTTATATTCTTTTAATAGTTCTTCGATTTCTGCTTGTTCTTCTTTACTCGCTTCACTACTAGATAAGTTTTCTTTAAACCAAGATGGCTTAGAAACGATCCTTTTGTTTCCAACCTTTTCAACTCGATCTTTTCGTTTCTTATGCTCTGTTTCTGCAATTTTCATAGCATCTTCTACCGTTTCTATTTTACTTTTCTTCCACTGACTGGCAATCGGTTCCACAAAAGCTTTGATTAATTTATTGTTGTTAATTTTTAATACATAATCAACAAGTACATTTACTACTCCTGGATTTAAGTTAAAGTCAATTAGTAAATATTCTAAAATAGATAAATCACTTTTGCTTGGAGCAGCATCTTTATACTTACTCGCTAAAAAATCATAGGGAGAGGTTGTTTCAAAAAAATAAATTGTCCTTGCTCTTAAAGAGTTATCTCCTATTGGTTTTCTTAAATATTCAGGCTGTGTTCTATATACTAAACCAGGTAATTTGCCGTAATGATCGAATTGATAAAATTTTCGACTGTTTCTTCTTAATGTATCTTTATCTATTGTATGTTTTTCACTAATTGAATTTCGAATAATTTCTACTAACATTTCTTCTGTAAAGTCATAAATAAAAGAAAGCTTCATAATTAAATCTTTGGTATCTTTGGTAATACTTCTTTTATTTAATAATTCATCTGGAATCATTTCTAATACTGCTTGTAACTCATATTTTGGAATAATGTTCATTCCAAGTCTATTTTTATTTTTTACATTTTCAACATTGACATTCACATTGCTTCCAGCCTTGAAGACAGAATTAAAGTTTGTTGTTATTTCAGTATAAGAGGAAAGATTTAATTTTGGTATTTTGAAATAGTCAACTGTTTTTTCAAACTCTAATTTGCCAATGGTTGTATATAAAGAAGTTGCCAAAATTGGATTTCCTAAAAACTCTTTTGCAGAGAGCGGAGAATATAGCTCATAAAGGTATGTATTGACGTGTTCTTCTTTTAAAAACGTTTTTAATAGTCCAATTGCTTCTAGTTTACTCCTTGCTTCCTCAATTTCTGATAAACTAATTCCCATATTCGTCATAAGGTGATGGTGCGTCCATTCGCAGGATAAAAGTTCACTTTTATCTAAATAAGACCATAAGGTGAAATAAAAACTAATTGCTTGGTAACCAATAATTGGTTGGTATAAAGTAATTAATAGTTTTCTATCATAATCATTCAAAATAGTCTTATTAATGACAATATAAGTATCTGCAGGTAAAAGTCCCTTCATTGTAATCACATCCGTTAATCGCTCATTTCAATCGTTTCTTCTGTTCCTATTATATAGAACATCAATTTTAGTGTCAACTGTTTTTCAAAGGGCAAATAAAAAAGAAAATAGGAAAATCTATTCACTTTTCCCATTTTCTATCTCTACATAGTCTTCATAAAAAATTGCATCTGGCTTCATTTTAAAAATAGCAGCTATTTTGATTGCCATTGAATAAGATAGTCTTCTTGTTCTATTCTCTAATTGGCAATAAAATGGCTTACTAATTCCAAGCTTTTCACTCATCTGTTTGGCTGTGTATTTCTTAAGACACCTTAATTCTTTTAAATGATTTGACATGTTCTTCCTCCCACCACATTTCCTATTATATCACAAAGTGTACTCAGAGTGTACTGTTTTTCTCTTTCTTTTATGAGAAAATATTAGTATGAAGTGAAATTATTTACTACTATTCAAAACTTTATGGAGGCGTTAATATGATTAATAACAAAGACTTAAATTCTCAATATACCATTTTTAGTGATAATGTTAAATATTATAGAAAACAAAGCAGGTTAACTCAAGAACAGCTTGCAGAACTTGCTGATTTAAGTATTTCTTATGTCAAACAAATTGAATCCAATAATGAATATAAAAATATTTCACTTACTACTATTTTAAAAATTTCCAAGGCTTTGGATATTGGTGTCACAACTTTATTCTACCACAGAAAGTAAAAGAATGATTAAAAAATCATTCTTTCAGACTGTTGACAAATATGTAGAACAGTCTTTTAATTTTATATGAAATGTATT
>CANEDJ010000063.1:0-3844 GCA_947426265.1 uncultured Mycoplasmatota bacterium
CTAGTATACCATTACTAAAGTTTTTCGTGTCTATATATCTATACTAACACCATCTGGATAATTATACCAATTACTATACTTAATTAAAGAATTTTTTTCATTCATATATATCATCCTCTTCCATTAATATAAAATTTATTTTTGCACACTATTTTTTATTATTCAGTTGTTAAGGATTTCTTGACAACTTAAATTATTTATTACTATAATTATAGCAAAAAAAGGGGCTGAGTAGAAATGAATAATTTTTATTCAGCTTTTTTCTTTGCTTTTTTTTGTTTTGAAAAAGAAAATTTTTCTTTTTTTAAATTTGCTGTTTTTTCCCAATAGTTGCTTTGTATATTATCACTATCTAGTAGAGTAAAAAGCTTTCTTATATTTCTGCCTAAGCACATAAGCATTATTTCACATGATACTCTTTCTAATCCACGTCTTCTTATTCGTCCATAGTTCATATTTTGTTTAATTTGTCCAAAATTCCCTTCTACTTGAATACTTCTATTTATTCTTATTTCTATGCCATTAGGACTAAGTAAATTTTCTCTTGCTTGTTCCTTTAATAATTCATAACCTGGAACTAGCTCATACAATCTGTAATCCAAATCCTTATTTTTTAAATTTTTTTTGCAAATATAAGCATAATTACAATTATTACAACCTGTAAATCTATATAGTTTACCATTCTCATTTCTTTGATGATGACTCAGGCTAAATGATACTTCTTCACCTATACAAGTATTTAAACATAATACTCCATCAGTAAATGTGTAAAAGAGTTGGGGATGTTTACCATCTGCTTCACCAATCCATGACCCAAATTTTACATAATTTCCTATATCATGTTCCCTCATATACTTATAGTTTATATAAATTCCATAACCAGAGTCCGCACATTCATTTTTAGGATAATTATTATAGTATTTAAAATATAAGTCATTCATAGGAATAAAGGTATAATGATCGCTTCTATCTTGAAACACTCCATACATTGTAATTAGACCACTTGATACCATTACCTGAATATTATATCCAGCATGAAAGTCATGACTTAATTTAGAATAATAATCTTTCTTTAGGACCATTGCTGTTGCATCTTTATCTGTTTTAAAATATGAATTTCTATTTTCTCCACAGATGTGTTCTTTTTCCTCGTATTCTAATAATTTAATTAAATATTGATATGCCAGTTTATAATTTTTTTGTTCCTTAGCTAAACGTTTACCTTTACCAGAAGGAATTGATTCTATGTCGATATTTTCTTTAATAACATATTCCTTTATTTTCTCGTTTAAATCAATACTTTTTATAAATTTTTTATCGCTAATTTCTATTTCCATAGATAATAGTAATTCTTTAATTTTAGTATCTAATTTTTTATGAAAAGTAGCTGGCTTCCAAACAAATTTATACTTATTAGCATTTGCTTCTATTTTTGTACCGTCTAAATATTGATTGCTTATATCTAGATTAAATTCTTTTATAATTGTTTTAGTTATCGTAGTAAAAATTTCATATTGATAAGGTAAAATATATTTATTAATACAATCCTTTATAGCACTATCACGGGGTTGTTCCTGTTCCATTATATACATTACTCTTAAATCAAAAATACATAGCTTTTCTATTTTCCGTATTGAACTTTTAAAGTGTGAAAAACAAAAAATTATTGTTGCCACTAAATTAAATGGATTATATCCTCTCTTTCCAGTATTGTGTTGTACATTTTTTATTATTTTTCCAATTTCACTTTTATTTAAAATTTCTATAAATTTGTCAATTTTTTCATATTCCTCACAACACTTATTTGAGGAAACTATGAAAATAGACCTTTTTATGGTAAAATAGTTTATGTGATACATCTTCTTTCGTCAATTAGATTATATCACGTATAGCGTTAGAAATTATCTTTTCTAACGTTTTTTAATATTTTTTACTAATAAAAAAGAACTGAATAAAAATTATTCATTTCTACTCAGCCCCTTTTTGCTTATTACTAAAATATATATAAGTAGCCCCCAATATTAGAATAGAAATAGAAATGAAGTTAAATATCGAGGGCTGCTTCTAAACACATATATAAGATTGATAGATTCTTTAGAACATGTCTATCTTACTATGTGGTTAGACATTATTCATCTTCTATCATTTTGTTAATATATATGGATCTGTTTTAGTTCCTGTTCCGCTTTTTATTTTAACATCTGATGTTAAAAATAATACTGGGCGTGCACCATACGTGAGAACCACACCGCCAGAGTCTGCACTGCGGCTGACACCCCCGCCTGGATACACAAAGAATACGCTGTTCGAGTAGGCACTACTCGGAGTCAGCGTCCATTGCCACTGAGAACTGTTAAATAACCAGCTCTTCTCTGCGCATTCTGCTTTTGCTGCACTTTCATCCCAGTTAATTAAATTAGTAGAATCGCATGTACTTCCTCCACTTGTTGCATACAGATAATCACTTGGGTACATCAACGCAACTTTTCCTGTCCATGTTGTTGGTCTTCCTGAGTATACTCTTGTTCCCTTCTCATATCGATACATCTCAGCTCTTGTTATACTTGGTGCACCCCATCCTCCTAGTTTCCATACATGACTCTGATCTACCATTGCCTGTGATGTGGCATTTATTGTATTCCAATATGTTGTATTAAACTCTGTCATCAATGATGCTTGACTCCAATCATTTTTATCTACTGAATTCCATGCCATTGTTGTATTCTTATAGAATTGCCCTTCTGTTGTATAATTTCCCCAATATATGATCTTCATTTGACCATTAAATACTCCTATTATTCTATAGGCCTCTCCATTAAATGTCACAAAGTTGTTTGGATCTGGTCCTTGATATCTATTCGCTCCTGCTACATTTGGTAAATTATCTTTGTTTGCTAGATCACTTCCACTTATTTCAGCAGACTTAATTGTTACTTTTGGACTTACACTTGCTGTCTTTCCATTATTTCCTGTTGCTGTACATGTTAATGTGTATGTCCCTACTGCTAATGAATTAAGGTTTGTTACTGTTGTACTTCCATTCTTACATGTAACACTTCCTCCCATTCCTCCGAATGTTACAGAATATAATGTATCCACTCCTATACTTGTCTTCTCTGTCATACTATATGCTGTTCCTGTATAACTACTTGTTATACTTGGTGTTGTTGTATCTATCTTACTTACTGTTACACTCTTCGCTGCAGATATATTCCCTACTGCATCTTTCGCCCATAAGTAATAAGTTCCATTTGCTGTTACATTCTTACTAAATGCATAATTATTTGTTGCTCCTACTGTTACCCAGCTTGTTGGCGTCGCACTACTTGTTGTCCATGCATATGCTACTACTCCACTATGTGAATCTGATAATGTTGCTGTTAATGTCTTACTTGTTGTCCAACTATCTGTATTTCCTCCTATAGCTCCCACTGTTGGTACTGTCGCATCTATATAATAGGTTCCACTTCCTTCTGTTTTAGAGTTTCCATATCCTCCTGTTGCTGATGCACTGATTGTATATGTTCCTGTTGTATTTAATGTTACATTTGCTGTTCCTGTATTTCCGTTTCTTGTTCCATTCTGCACTGCCCCATTATTGATACTATATGTGAAAGCACTTAGATTTTCTCCTATCTTTACTGTTGCTGATATTGTGATATTTACTGCTTTTACCCATCCTGTTGTCTGAATTGGTGAATAACTTATGATTGGCGCTGTTGCTGCTGTTATTGTAAATCTTCTTGTTCTTGTTGCTACATTCCCTGCTTCATCTGTTGCTTGATAGGTTATTGTTTGTGTTCCTATTATCGCACTTAATCCTCCTGTATAACTTAATGTTGGT
>CANEDJ010000064.1:0-3608 GCA_947426265.1 uncultured Mycoplasmatota bacterium
TATTCTCTTTTACTTCCTTATTTATTTTTCTTAAAAACTATTGCTCATTTATTTTTTTTTTATTATAATAAGAGTGGTGATTAATAATGGAATATAAAATTACAACTCGTAATGAAAGAGAAACAATTGAATTAGCACAAAATTTTGAATCAGAAAAATTTCCAAATATGATTATTTGCCTAGATGGAGAGTTAGGAAGCGGAAAAACGATTTTTACAAAAGGAATCGCTAATGCTCTAGGAATAGAACAAAATATTACATCTCCAACTTTTACAATTATTAAAGAATATGAAGGAGAATTACCTTTGTTCCATATGGATGTTTATCGTTTGGATGGAAATATTGAAGGGGTCGGAATTGAAGAATATTTTTGTAAAGGCGGTGTAGTCGTAATTGAATGGGCCGAAACAATTAAGGATATTCTTCCAAAAGAACGATTGGATATTAAATTTAAAATTGTAGATGAGAATAAAAGGGTATTGATTTTGAAACCTTATGGAAAACAATATGAAGATTTATGTGAGGCTGTATTATGAGATATTTATTTATTAATACAGCTGTTTCTGTATCTACAGTTGCTTTTATAGAGAATAATACTGTACTGTCTATCTGTGACGAATATAATTCAAATGATTTGTCTGAAAAAATCTTTTTAATGATTGACAAAGTTTTTAATGAAAGTGGTTATACACCAAATGATCTAAATAAAATATTTGTTATAAATGGCCCTGGTTCTTTTACTGGTATTAGAATAGGGTTGGCGATCGCAAAGACAATGGCTTGGGCTTTAAATATTGATTTGATTCCAATTTCTTGTTTGGAATTAATCGCAACAACGCCTAGCAATGTTCCTGTTGTTTCTTTAATAGACGCTAGACGTAATTATGGTTATGCAGGTGTTTATGATAATGACCTTGAAGCAATTATGTTAGATAAATATATTTCGCTTGAAGAATTAGCAAAATTATATCCAGAAACAAAGGTCAAGTATGTTAGCTACGACATGTTTAATATGATAAAAACTGAGAAGCCAGTCATTGATTATATTAAAGTTATTAAAAAGCATGAAAATGATGCTGTCATTTCTTGTCACAAAGTAAATCCTGTATATTTAAAATTGACTGAAGCAGAAGAAAAGAGAAATCAAAATGAACATTGTGAAAGCTGAGGAAGAAGATTTTGATACCATCAATTCCTATTTAGAAAAAATGGAAATGACAAAATTAAACCAAAAAGATTTTGATTTTGAGCCTAGAAAAATTTATGGTATTAAAATTGATAAAAAGGTTATTGCTTTTATTTGTTATTTAATTACAATAGAAAATGTAGAATTGGAAGCAATTTATGTAGAGTCAGCGTTTAGACAACAAAATTATGCTAGTAAATTACTAGAATTTATGATAATGGATAGTTTGTCGTTCAATTGTAATAGCGTTTTTTTAGAAGTACGAGAAACAAATGTAAGTGCAATAAATTTGTATAAAAAGAATGGCTTTGAAATTATTAACTGTAGAATGAAATATTATGGTTCAGAAAATGGATTAGTCATGAAAAAAGAATTAAGGTGTAATGATGAATGATGTATATATATTAGCTTTTGAATCTAGTTGTGATGAAACAAGTGTATCAATTATTAAAAACGGGAGAGAAGAAATTGCTACTGTTGTTTTATCACAAATGGATACACATGCTTTATATGGTGGTGTTGTTCCAGAAATCGCGAGTAGAATGCATATTGAAAATATCACTTTAGTAATTGAGGAAACATTATCAAAAGCACATATGACGATGAATGATATTGATGCAATTGCAGTAACATATGGACCAGGACTAATAGGATCTTTATTAGTTGGCGTCCAAGCTGCTAAAACTTTATCATACATTTATAAAAAGCCATTGGTTCCAGTTCATCATATAGCTGGACATATATATGCAAATAATCTGGTTAAACCATTAGAATTTCCTTTGGTTGCACTTGTAGTAAGTGGCGGACATACTGATTTGATTTACATGAAAGAAGATTATTCTTTTGAACGAATTGGTGGAACTTTAGATGATGCAGTAGGGGAAGCTTATGATAAAGTTGCTAGAGTAATTGGTTTATCTTATCCAGGAGGACCTATTGTTGATCAGTATGCACATGAAGGAGAAGATTCTTATGATTTGCCTTTACCAAAAGATGACAGCAGTTATGACTTTAGTTTCAGTGGATTAAAGAGTGCTGTTATAAATGTTGTTCATAATGAGGAGCAAAGAGGGAATAAGATTAATTCGAAAAATATGGCGGCTTCATTTCAAAATCGAGTTGTTGAAATTTTAACAAAAAAGACAATGAAAGCAGTACAGGAATATCATGTACGCAATTTAATAATAGCAGGCGGAGTATCTGCTAATAAAGGACTAAGAGAAAGATTGGAGGAATTATGTAAGAAAGAGCAAATCCATTTGACTGTTCCAGCAATGAAGTACTGTACTGACAATGCGGCCATGATAGGGGCGGCAGGATACTATGCTTATTTACTTGGAAGACGTGCAGATTTGGATTTAAATGCCAAAGCAAATGATACATTAAAATAGAAAAGAGGGATAGATATGAAATGTATTTTATTATGTGCAGGTTATGCAACAAGATTATTTCCACTAACGGAAAATTATCCAAAAGCTTTATTAGAAATCGGTGAAGGGAAACCGTTATTAAATTATACAATAGAAGAGATTAATCATTTAGAAGAAATAGAAGAAATTTATTTGGTTACAAATGATCGCTTTTATCAAGCTTTTAAAGATTGGGCGGACCAACTAGATAATGAAAAGCCAATTACTATTATTAATGATCATACAATTAGTAATGATGACCGTTTAGGAGCAATTGGTGATATTCAATATACAATTAATTCAAAGAATATTCTTGATGACATTATGATTATATTAGGAGATAATCTATTTGAATTTGACCTTAGAAAAGCAATGGATTTCTATTATGAAAAAAAAGCGCCTGTTGTAGGCGGACAATATGAGAATGATACAGATCTGTTAACACGATTAGGCGTTATAGAAGCAGATGAAAATGGAAAGATCGTTGGATTTGAAGAAAAGCCTCCACAACCAAAAGGGAATATTAAGTCTTTGGGAATTTATATTTATCCAAAACATATTGTTTCTGTTTTAAAGCAATATTTGGAAGAAGGAAATAAACCTGATGCACCTGGATACTTTCTTAGCTACTTATATCAAAAAGAACCAGTTTATGTTTTTCCATTTGAGGGAAAATGGTTTGATGTAGGAACTCATGAAGCTTTAAAAGAAGTTCGTGAATTATATAAAAATAAAAATTAAGAAGAAAGTTAAACTTAAAAACTTAGTTTTTTAATATTCTTTCTTTTGTTAATGTTGTGCTTATATTTAGACATGCTGAAGTTAAAGAGCAAGTTGAATTCAAAAGAAAATAGAATGTGCTATGTACAAGGGTATTATTCAAAATTTATTGAAAAAAATAAGCGCGAAGTTTATTTAAAAAATATTTAATTATAAAAAGAGCTTTTAATGAAGCTCTTTTCAGACTGTTGACAAAGTGGTATATTCAAAAAGAATATGCTACTTTTTTTATC
>CANEDJ010000065.1:0-3442 GCA_947426265.1 uncultured Mycoplasmatota bacterium
ACCAGATTTATTTGCATATGAAAAGACTGTTGAACATCTTTGTCAACAGTCTGAGAAAGGCAAGCTTATTGTCTTTCTTTTTATAAACGTAATTTTTTGATTTGTCCTTCTTCTTCATGAGGTATGAATGCGTTTCTACGTTTTTCAAATCCTTGTAATACATCTAGTACAGAATGATCTCCAAGTTCATTAAATAAAAACATCATATCAGCTGGTAAAGTAGTATCATTCATTTCTTCAAATACTCGGTGTCCTTTTCTTTGAAGTGATCGTTCTTTTTGATGAAGCATTTTTAATTCTTCTGGGTCTTTGACATATTGTCCATTTTTAACATATTCCCAATCTTCTGGTAATACTTCCCTATAACCAAATAGGTGACAGTTACGAAATCCCCAAGTACCATCAAAAAAGTGTTTTCTTAACATTATAATTTGTTCTAAAGTAAGAGTATTTGGAAATTGAAAAAAAGTAAGTAATGGTTCTAAATTATATGCTTCCTGTATCACTATTTCAGCGTTAAAACAACTATCGTTAGAAGAAAAATCTAAGACAGGATATTCAGGAGAATTATAGAGTAAATCATCTGCGAATTTCTTTTCATTTAAAGTAAATAAAATGCTTCTATATGGAGTAAACTGGTAAATAGAAAGTTTTCCATTTTCTAATACAATTTGATTTCTAGTAGTAGGCTTTACAACTCTTCCAATAAAAACTTGTTCTCTTTTTATCTGATAGTTTGGAGTTTTCATGATATTCCTTCTTTCATAGAGAACTATTCTATCATGAATGATGAAAAAAAGAAATAATTTATTACAAAATTGTCATACTGGATTTGGTTGAAAGGAGTATAATATTTTTTAGAAAAGAGGCGTTTTATGGATTACCGTGTTTGGATACTTCCTATTTTATTGATATTGTTATTAGGAGGTTATTATTTTGGAAAAAAGTTAATGCTTTTATTTTCTTTAAAAAATAGGAAACAGAAACTAATTTATTGGGGAATTCTTTACTTTATTTTAACCGTTATTTTGACAAGACGATCTTGTTTGCTTATTTGGATTGGGTATGCTATATTTTTTTATGTCATATTTGATTTGATTTTTTTGATTAGTAAGAAATGTAATAAAGAAAAAGTTTTAAAAAAAATATACTGTAAAGGGATTCCAATTTTATTATTTAGTATGATGATTTTAATTTATGGAGTTTATAATGCAAGTCATCCAATTTTGAAAAAATATGAAGTGACATTTCCAGTCTCTTTTGATTATAAAATTGCGATGATTTCTGATTTACATTTGGGTACAATTCATGGAGAAGCCATATTGGATGAAATTGTTGAAAAAGCCAATTCTTTAGAAATCGATTTATTTATCATGGCAGGTGATATATTTGATGAACAAACGAGTTCAAACTTAAAAGAAAAAGCTTATCAGAAATTATCTACAATAAAAACGAAATATGGAATTTATTATGTAGAAGGAAATCATGACTTATTAGCTAGTGAGGTAGAAGAAGGGTTTTTACAAAATGGAATTCAAGTTTTGTCCGATAAAGAAGTTCTGATTAACGAAGAATTTTATTTAGTAGGTAGAAAAGATAAGAGAAGAGAAGAACTTGGAACTCCAAGAAAAAACTTGAAAGAACTATTGAGTGATATTGATTCTCATTATCCAATTATTTTAGTTGATCATCAACCCATTGATCAGAAACTTGCTTCTTCTTTTAATGTTCATTTGCACTTGTCTGGTCATACTCATGCTGGTCAAATGTTTCCTTTAAATTTTGTTATGCAATATGGATATTATGAAAAGGAAAATTATCACAGTATTGTTTCATCTGGATATGGAGCATGGGGGTTTCCTTTTCGAACAGCAGGAAAAAGTGAAATGGTTTTGATACAAATAAAAAAAGAGAAATAATTCTCTTAATAAGATGATGTTTTAGTTAAATGATAGGGAATCCAAGGCAAAGATTTGTCTTGACCTTGTAACCAAATCATATCATTAATTTCAATTGCATCAATTCCTGTTATTTCAGATAGTTTATGGATTGCTACAATAGTAGCAGCCCTAATTTCTGTTTCTTCTTTGGCATTTTCATTTATTTCTTGTTTTTTTAATAATTGTTGTTCCAGTTCATTTTTATAAGAAATAACTCCAAATTGATGTAGGACTTGTGGAAGCTTATAATCAGCACATCCGACCAAATGAGAGATATCTACTTTAATATTTTCCTTCATTGCACGTAAATGAAGAATATCAGAGGTCATCAATTGCGCTAATTTATAAAAATAAATAGTTTCACCATTATAGGTTCTTGTATCTTCTAAAAATGGAAATGTTTGAATTACATAGTCGAATAATTCTGTATCAGTTGTTTTTTCACTTATTTCTTGATAAAAAGAAGTAATGTTTTTTTCTACTAAAATTTTTCCAATAGATGTGATTCTATAGTATCGTTCTTTAAAAAGGGGGATTTGTGTATTTCCTTTTAAAATAGTCTCAAATTGTTCTTCTGTTAAATTTTTTAAGTGCATTGGTGTCAAAAATTGCTTATTTTCTTTTGCTTCTTTTAAAAGTGCATAAAGGAGGGCAAAAGCACCATCTAGGTTTCCAATTTCTGTTTGAATTGTCCACTTTGGGTTTCCCCAAAAGCAAAAATCTATAGAACCATAAATTAACAAGAATAAAGAAAGCTCTTCCTTAGATAAATTTAATAATCCAAACGGATTACTAGCTAACCAGTGAATTGTTTTTGTATCTTTAATTTTATTTGCAAATTCCTGAAGCTTCTCTTCATCAATAGAAACATAATTCGCATTTTCTATTACGAAATTTGTTGTTGCTGTAATTTTCTCTAACATCTATATCACCTAATTTTATTATAACATATTTCAGTTGCATTTTATATTTTATTATATTATAATTGTGAAGGAAATCAGGTGATAGTATGGATTCAAAAATGAAACGTGAAATCATTTTACAGCATTATCAAAATCCGAAAAATAAGGGTCTTGTAGAAAAAGATGGGTATATTTATGTTAATATGAATAATGAATCTTGTATTGATGAAGTCCATTTAATGGTAAAAATAGAAAATGACAAAATTGTAGATGCTTATTTTGATGGAGAAGCATGTGCGATTTGTACAAGTTCAACTTCGATTATGATTGATACATTGTTAGGAAAAACAGTAGAGGAAACAAAGAAAATCGTAGAAAATTTTGGAAACATGATTGATGAAAAAGAATATGACGAAGATTTGTTAGAGCAAGCAACTGTATATGATGATATCAGCCGTCAACCAAATCGTAAGAAGTGTGCTTTACTCGGATGGTGGGGAATGGAAAAAGTATTAGAAGAGAATGAAAGAGCTTTATAAAAGCTCTTTCAGACTGTTGACAAATAAATTTTGTGAATAGTCTTTTTATTTTTGAAAAATT
>CANEDJ010000066.1:0-3298 GCA_947426265.1 uncultured Mycoplasmatota bacterium
GACAAAAAAAGTAGCATATTCTTTTTGAATATACCACTTTGTCAACAGTCTGAAAGCACTTCATATTGAAGTGCTTTTTTAATAAGTAGTATTTTTGGAAAGTTCAATAACTAAATTCATATCGTCATCTAAAGCCATAATATTTTTATGCAAATTTTTACATTTATCGCATCGATAAATAATTTTATAGCTATTTTTAAATTTTTCAATACCGACTGGTTTTAAAAGACCATGGCAAAGATTTTCTCTGTCACCTGGAAGAATATCGACATGTTTAGAATAGAGACAATAGGGGCAATGATCCCTTGCTGTATAATTTAGTTTTTCTACATTTTTTCCACAATTCTCACAAATAAAAGATTCATCAATCATTGTAAATTTTTTCAATTTAATCACCTAACAAAAAGTATCGTATCATAGCTTATATTTTGTGTCAATCGTACTATTTCTGAAAATTTTTAATAAAATGAAATTAGGTGATGCCAAATTGAAGCGCGTTTTCACTTTTTTAATTGGCTTTGGATTTTCAACAATTGGAGCGGTGTATATTATCAGTTATTGCAATTTGATGACAGTTGGGTATAATTTTCATGAATATGTACAATTTATAATTAGAAGATTAGAATGCCAATATTTTCTAATTGGATTATGTTTAATCTTTTTATCGATTTATACACCAGGAGGGAGAAAATATGAATTACATATATGACATTTTATTGAATTTCAATCGTCAGTTGTATGATTTCTTTGAATGGGATATTAATGATAATATTATTCATATCCGAAAAATTCCGCTTTATAAAGTGGGCACAAAATTGTTGCTAACAATTAGAGACAATAGAATAAAATTTGAACAAGAGTTTCTAGATAAAGTAAAAAACAAAACTGAAGTATTTACAAATAAAGATGTAGATTTTTTAGAATATGCATTTCTATTAACTGATGGTAGCAGTGTTTTAGCGCTCAAATGTAATCAGAATGGAGAAAACATTGGAAAAAGTATGCTTTTAGTTGATGAAGATATGGAAGTTTTGGATGTTAGCAAAAAGATCAAAGAATTTGAATTTTCTATAGAAGTAATATCAGAAGAAAAATATATTCCCCTAAAAACAAGAAAAGAACAAAAAATGGAAAAATATGTAAAAGATGAATTATACAAAAGTAGGAAACAGAATGCCAATGAAAAATTAGAATATTTATATTTTGAGTGTTTTGGAAAAAATGAACATTCTATAGATACAATTTTAAATCAATTTTACTCACAAATGAAGCGAGGAAATTACACAATGCTTCAAAAACTATATGATTTTTTTAAACTTACTTCTGTTCAAAAATGACAACATTTCACGATGTTGTTTTTTGAGTGTGCCGTGCATGGCATATATCTAGGTGGTGAAAATCCACTACACGCGTAGGTATCGACGAAGTGTTAGGGAAGCACAAAGCATCAGTCGTGAGGCATGGGGCTAAAGGAAGTGTGGAACAAAATCGAGGACTAACGAACAGAAACTTACTATAAGGCTACATAAATGGATAAGGTTGCTCAACAAACTAAAGTCCAAAAGATACTCGTAACTTTATGTAGTAAAGTGAGTAGCTAATCGAAGAAAGATATATGTCTTACCGCGGGAGGTCTTGCAAACGATTAAGGAGAACCCTATTAAGAAAATCGGTCGAAAAAGGTTTATTGCAAGAAGTCAGCAGAGGTCGTAGTACTAAGAAATTAGGAAGGACTGAATAATTTGTAGTTCTAACTACTAATACTGGAATAGATTAAATCAGAATAAATAAATAGGTAAGAAATTGACGTATTCAAATAATAAATCCTATAAAAGATGTTAATCTATGTACGATAATAGAAAGAGAGGAACAAGTATGGAACTTTTAGAAAAGATACTTTCTAACCAAAATTTGAACTTAGCTTACAAACAAGTCTATAAAAATAAAGGAGCAAGTGGAGTTGATGGGGTAACTGTTGATGAACTGTTTTCTTATATAAAAGAACATAAAGAAGAAATTCTATGGAAAATAAGAAATAGAAAATATAAACCACTTCCTGTAAGAAGAGTCTATATACCAAAAGAAAATGGAAAGCTAAGAAAATTAGGAATACCTAGTGTAATAGATAGAGTATTACAACAAGCAATAGTGCAAGTATTAACTCCAATCTATGAAGAACAATTTTCCAAAAGTTCATTTGGTTTTAGACCTAATAGGTGTTGTGAGCAAGCAGTTACTAAAGCATTAGAGTGTTTTAATGATGGATATGACTGGATAGTAGATATTGATTTACAATCATTCTTTGATGAAGTCAATCAGGACAAATTAATGGCTATTATCCATAGAAGCATAAAAGATGATGATGTAATTTCACTAATAAGAAAATTTTTACAAAGTGGAGTAATGGAAAAAGGTGTAGTTCAGGAAACAAAGAAAGGAACTCCTCAAGGAGGCAATTTATCTCCATTATTGTCTAACATCATGTTAAATGAATTAGACAAAGAACTAGAAAAGAGAGGGCTTAACTTTGTTAGATATGCCGATGATTGTTTAGTTATGGTAAAGAGCGAAAAAGCAGCAAACAGAGTAATGGAAAGTATAACTACATTTATAACTAAGAAATTAGGATTAAAAGTAAATGTAGAAAAGAGCAAAATAGCAAGACCAAATCAAATAAAATATTTAGGTTTTGGATTTTATAAGAAAATAAATCAAAATATATGGAGGCCCAAACCTCACCTAAAATCAATAGAGAAATTTGTTTATAAAATAAAACAAATACTTCTAAGGAAAAGGGGAATATCTCTAGACCAAAGATTAAAAGAATTAAAATACTTAATTTATGGTTGGGTTAATTACTTTAAAATTGCAGACATGAAAGGTCTTCTTGAAAAATTAGATATGAGAATAAGAAGGAAACTTCGAGTAATCATATGGAAACAATGGAAGAGAATCAAGAAAAGATATACTTCACTTAGGAAACTAGGAATTAATCATAGAGATGCATATGTAACAGTTAATTCAAGAAGAGGATATTATCATGTAGCACACACTAGAGTGTTAGAACAAGCAATATCTAAAGAAAGATTAAACAAAAGAGGTCTAGTAAATTCACTAGACCACTACTTAAAAGTACATATTATTACAAATTAAACCGCCAAGTACCGAACGGTATGCTTGGTGGTGTGAGAGGGAAAAGTATTCACTATTTTAGCGAAAAGTTTTCTCTACTCGATTTACTACTTTGACTTTCTAAGCTTTGACAAGTGTTTTTTGTAAATTTTTTTAAAAAATTGCA
>CANEDJ010000067.1:0-3087 GCA_947426265.1 uncultured Mycoplasmatota bacterium
GAGAGTTTGGAGTTTATACAGAAAATAGAACAAGTTCGGGAGTAAGTTATCGAATTTATAACCCTTCTTCAAAAAAGCATTTCTTCTATTTAGAATACATAATTAAAAATATGGCAGTTGTTCATGAAGATGTCGCAGAAATAGGTTGGAATATATTTAATGACAACTTTAGAGAAAGCATACATCATTTTAAAGCAGACATTTATATTCCAAGTAATCAAAATTTATTAAAAGGATATGCTCATGGACCATTAGTTGGAAATATAGAATTAGATGGAACCGATCACATTATTATTACTGTTGATGACTTGTATGAGAATACAGCAATAGATACCCGTTTTGTATTTGATAGAGAAGCAGTGAAAGGTTCTACTAAGTTTTCTCATGTAGAAGCTCTTGATACAATTGTGGAAGTGGAAACTGAAAAAGCAGAAATTGCCAATCAAAAAAGAGAAGAAGCAAGAAAAAAAGTAGCGAGAGATAAAAAAATAACATTATTTATGACTGTTGTTTCTGGTATTTCTGGTGGAGCTTGGCTGATTGGATTGGGATTCTTAATTTTTAATGTATATAAAAAACATGATAAAGAGTATGATTCTACATTTAAAACGCAATATTTTAGGGATTTTCCAGCCGATTATAATCCTTCAACCGTTGGATATTTACTTCATCAGAATGTTAGTAATAATGACTTATCAGCTTGTTTATTAAATTTAATTTATAAAAAAGTAGTTACATTTGAACCATTAGATAAAAAGGACTATAAACTTGTTTATCATGAAAATGAAGCTTTAATGAGCGCTTCTGATCGCCAATTAATTAAACTGATTTTTAAAGATAATGAAATTACTTTAAAGGAACTTAAGAAAAAAGCAAGATCTGGTTATTCTTCCTTTATTAATAATTTCAATCAATGGAAGAATTTAGCAACAGAAGAAGCAAGACAAGAAAATTTTTATGAGAATAAAACTGGGATTAAGTTAAAATCTAGTCTTTATTCTATATTAGGATTTGTTCTTGCTGTATTAGCATTCAGATATATTTTTGTATTTGGAATTATTATTTTTATATTGGCCTTAGTTTCTTTAATTTACTTTTTATCATTTACGAAAAAAACGCCAAAAGGAAATGATCATTATTTGAAATGGAAAGCATTAAAGAAATTTATGGAAGATTTTGGTACAATGGATAAAAAAGATTTGCCAGAAATTGTGTTGTGGGAGAAATATTTGGTTTATGCTGTAAGTTTAGGATGTGCAGATAAACTTTCTAAGACGATGCAATTACGAGTGAGTGAATTTAATGATGTGGACTTTGTTGATATTCATTATAGTATGAGAACAATGAGAGATATGATGGTGTTTAATCGTATTATGTCTGGAGCTATGACAACTGCAATGAATAATGCTTATTCTGCACAATCAATAGCAAATTCTTCTAATTCTTCAGGAGGCGGATTTGGCGGAGGCTTCTCTGGAGGAGGAGGATCGTTTGGTGGCGGTTCCGGTGGAGGACGCTTTTAAGGAGGAGAAATATGGAAGAAATAAAAAAAACAGAATATGGATATGAATATCAGTTTGAAGAAATGAAAATTATTATTACAGAAGACGATGTAACGGATAGTTTGGTAGAATATGGAAAGCAACTTGTAAGTTTTTACAAAGAGAAAAAAGAAGAAATTGAAAATGCTTTATTTATAAAATTTGAAAAAGATGAGTGGTATATAAACGAATTATCTAGAGAACAAATTTTAGAAAAGATTGGAACTCCAACTATTTATGTAGAAGCAGAATCGTTGGCTAGCTTTTCTTATTTGGATAGTAAATTAGATCAGCATCTTATTACAGTAGAGTTATATAAAGGTTTTCAAATTGGTGATGTCATCATAGATGGATAAAAAGTGTTACTGTGTTAGCACTTTTTTTTATAATTGAAATTATTTTCTGTATGATATTTATTCGAGAGGAGAAATATTTATGGAAAATAAGAAGCAAGAAAAAATTTATTTGAGAAAGGATGGGAGATATTTTATAAAATATAAAAAAGGAATAAGAGAGGATGGTAAAACAAGTTATGGCTTCATTTATGCTAGAAGTAGAGAAGAGGTATTGAAAAAATATCAAAATCTATTAGTTCCAAAAATTCCTATTGATAAATTATTATTTAGTGGGGATATCTATAATTGGCTTAGAAGTGTTAAAATATCTTGTAAAAAATCATCTTATTCAAATTATGAATATATGGCTTATGCACATCTTATACCAGCATTTGGAAAATATAAACGAAAACAAATTAATAAAAATATTGTTAATGAATTTACTGAAAAATTGTTAAGTCAAGGATTAGCGCCAAAAACAGTAAAAGACATACTTATTATGCTACAACAAATATTAAAATATCATAATGTAGATATCAGAATTTCAATGCCTAAGATTCCGAAAAAGGAAATTCAAATACTTACCAAAGAACATCAATTGTTATTAGAACAAAAATTAAGTTGTTCTACAACAGAAGAAAGTATGGGAATTCTACTATGCTTATATACAGGTCTTAGAATTGGTGAGTTATGTGGTTTAAAATGGGAACACATTGACTTAGAAAACAATGTTATTCGGGTTGAGAAGACTTTGATACGTGTAAAAAATGATAATAAAAATGTCAGAAATAAAACAATTGTAATATTAGATGAGCCTAAATCTATATCATCTATTAGAAATATTCCTATTCCAAACTTTTTAATTTCAAAATTAGAAAAATTAAAAAAGGGAGAATTGTGCTTTTTTCTAACAGGAACAGAAGACTTTATTGAACCAAGAAGTTATACAAATCATTATAAAAATATTATGAAGTCAATTAATATTAATGAATATAATTTTCATGCATTAAGACATACCTTTGCAACTAGGTGTATAGAAAATGGTTGTGATCCAAAAACGTTAAGTGAAATTTTAGGTCATTCGAATGTGAAGATTACATTAGATCGATATGTACATCCAAGTTTTGATAACAAAATAAGATTGATGAATAGCTTAAATCCGATGTGTAATTTTAGGTAAAAATAAAATCCCAAAGTTTTTCACTTTGAGA
>CANEDJ010000068.1:0-2948 GCA_947426265.1 uncultured Mycoplasmatota bacterium
TTTTATTATATCAAAAAGCCGCACCTTTCTGGTGCGGTTCATATTTCAATTTAGGGAAGAAATTTTTTTCTTCTTTAGATTTTTGTTTTCATCATAATTTTAAACACTTGTTTGATATGTTCCTTTTTATCATGATTCATGTCAACAAAATTGAGATGCATCTGATATCCACTATCTAAACTAAGGAGTATTTCAACTTTTCCAGGTTTAAAATTAATTGCACTTGTAGAAATTGACATATATGGAATAACATGTATTTTCTTATAATATATTGCCATCGTATCACGATCAAACAATACCATTTTTTTATTTGTAAAAACCATATAATCTTTTGAATTTTTATATGCAAGTAAAATTTTTTCTTCTTCCTCTACATATTCTTTTGCATATTCTGGCAATTCTGCAATATTCAATATTTCCTCTTTAAAATCAAAATATTTTGATAATTCTTTAAATTTTATATATGCCATACTAACACCCTCTTACGTTTTTCATTATAGCATACCGCCTAAAAAAAAGAAAGATTATTTCAAATCAAATAATCATTCCTTTATCATTTACAAATTGCCAAAACTTCATATTTTTTCGTTACTATATCATACTTTTTTTAAAGAAACTTCATCACTTTTCAGTCTTCTTATATCTTCTTTTAATGGTTCTTGTCCATTCACAATACGATTAATACAAGTATATAATAAGCGCAGACGGATTTTATCCTCCGCTTTCATATCTACAAATTTTAATTTTACTGGAAAACCACAATCTAAAGAAAAATTTAATTCTGCACTTTTTTCACCAAATACAATATCTAATACTGATACAGACTTAAAAGGAATTGTATAAATTCGTTTTGATCTATTCAATGTATTGATATTATCAAATAATACAATTTTCTTATCAGTAAATACTCCATGATCACGACTTGTCTTGTATGCAACTAAAATATTTTCATCCTCTGGAACATAATGTTTAATGTAACCAGGCAAATCATCATCATTTAATACCTTCGAAAAATTAAAAGCTCTTGTCACTTCCTTATACTTCATATAAGCCATTTACATCACCAGCTACATTATAACATAATTTTTATATAATTGATGATTTTTCGTTTTAAAATCTGATAAAAAATGTATTTCAAAAATTTATTTTTCTGGTTTTTCTCCGTTTAAATTGATATCTACTGCATGTTTTGGATGTCTTTTTTCTTCTGGAAGTGGATCATACCATTTTTCTCCATCCCATTTTTTTAAACAATTTGGCCCATACCAAGCAGTTACAACATTTTTAACATTATGATAAGAATAATATTTTCTACCTTCAAAATCATAAAGTGTAAATGGATAAACATCTTCTTTTGGGAATTTTGGTTCCTTTAAAAACTTCTCCCATGGAATTGCAATTGTCTGTGAAGCCAAACTACTGTTTTTATTTTTCCTAGCATATTTTTCTGATATTTTAAGAACCCACTTTTTTAACAATACTGGATTCATATGAAGATTGTCTAACAAAACCACAATAGGCATCAAAGCTCTAATTTTTAGCCGGTTCCATTCATCAATCCATTTGTTGTCCGAAACACTATCATAAATGACAACATCAACAAATATTCCATCTCCAGACTGACACTTATTTTTAAGTAGTGTATTTACTTCCTCAATATAAGTTCCTCTTTTTCTTATTTTCATAGAAGGAATTAAAACATTATATTTCTTATCATTTTCAAAACATTGAAAGTAAAACTTTTTATCTAAATCTTTTTCTAGGGCTTTTATAAAACGATTCCAGTCTTTTCTTTCAATGCACATATCAATATCATCATCCCAAGGAATAAAGCCTTGATAATTACAAATGCCAAGTGCTGATCCTGCAATTAAAGCATATGGTATATCATTTTTTACACAAACTCGATGTATTTCATCCATAATCTCTAATATTGCTAATTGTAAATCTCGAACTGTAATTTCACTACCATCTTTCATTGTTTTTAAAACCCATTTTTCTTCCATTTACACTCCTCTTTTCCAAGAAACACCATCTAGTTCAATCACAATAGTCTCTAATGTTTCTGCATATTCTATTTTTAATGCTTCTAATAAATTTCTAGTTTGTATATCCATTTGATCTGATGTCACGATCACCACTTCTGGATTTAATTTTTTTAACAATTCTTCTATATTTGAAATAAATCTTCCATGATAAGGAAGTTTAACAATATGAAATTTTTGAATATCTTGACTCAACAATTCCTCTATCCGTTTCTTCTTTATATCGGCCCCTAAAAAAACTCTTATCTTTCCTACAGTAACATAAGTAAGCAAAGAAGAATTATTTGAACTATCATATTCTTTCAAAGCTGGTTTTATAGAAAGTTTCAAATTACCTAATACAGTATCTTTAGAGTTTTCTAAGACTGTATATTTTATGTTATTTTCACTCACATAATTAAGTAGTTCTGCTTCTAACTCTGAATGTTTCAAATAATTGCTTGCATAAACTTCTTTCACTTTCCACTTCTTCATAATAGTTTGTGCATTTCCAATATGATCTTTATCTGGGTGAGTCAAAATCATTAAGTCAATTGATTTAATATTTTTTTCTAAATAATCTATTACTACATCAGAACAGGTGTCCTCTCCTGTATCAATTAGCACTGTATATTCCTTGTCTTGAATTAGTGTTATATCTGCTTCTCCACAAGCAATAAAAGATATTTTTACTGGGTCTGATAATAGTTTATTTTTATTACACCCACTCCAAAAAATACAGAAAAAGAGAAACACAAAGACATTTATTTTTAAATATTTCATGTCATCATCCTCATTATAAGTGTAATATGAAACAAAGAAATTGTCAATTCTTATACAAAACTAAAAACATATCTATTTCAGATATGCTCAGACTGTTGACAAAGATGTTCAACAGTCTTTTCATATGCAAATAAATCTGGT
>CANEDJ010000069.1:0-2804 GCA_947426265.1 uncultured Mycoplasmatota bacterium
ATTAATATTCTTTGCGACTTATTTAGGTGTCACATCATTGACAACTAAACAATTTCCCAAAAATAAAAAAATATCTTTTTTTGATATTTTTTTGATATTCTTTTTACAATGGATTCTTCTTCATCTCACTAAATTTTCTTGGATACTTTACATGTGAACTTTTCTCTTTTCGAAATTTTAATATTGTTCTAGTACTATTTTCGAGTGGAAGTGAAAATTTTTCTTGACACTCTAAATTGACATTCAAAAGTTTAATAGAATGCTCCGAAGCCTTTATTTCCTGGGCAATATCGCCTTTCATTGGGATAAAATATTTTCCTATTTTCACTAGCGGAACAGAGTATTCTAATAACATTGGAAGAGCAGCTACAGCTCTAGATGTAACCACATCAAATTTTTCTCTATGTTCTCTTGCGTACTCTTCTGCTCTTGCGCGGACTGTTTTAATATTTTCTAATTTCAATGTTTCTATCACATTTTCTAAAAAAACAATTCTTTTATTTAATGCATCTACCAAAGTGACTTCCAAATGAGGAAATAAAATTTTTAATACCAAACCTGGAAATCCTGCACCTGTTCCTATATCACATAAAGTTTTCTCTTCTTTTAAATCTATCACTTTTACCAAAGTTGCACTATCATAAAAATGTTTTAAATATACTTGTCCTTTTTCTGTAATTCCAGTTAAATTCATTTTTTCATTCCATTCAACCAATAACTTATAATAAGTTTCTAATTGATTTTTTTGAGTTTCTGACAATAATACTCCCAGTAATTCAAGTTCTTTTTCAAATCTATCCTCTGTCATAATGATACTCCTTTTTTATATAGACCATTAGAAGAGAAATATCGGCTGGATTCACTCCACTAATTCTAAGAGCTTGCCCAATTGAAGTTGGTCTTATTTCATTTAATTTTTGCTTGGCTTCACTTGCCAAGTTATGAATTCTACCATAATCAATATCATCTGGTATTTTTTTATTATCTAAATCTATCATTTTTTCTGCTTCATGAAGAGCCTTTTTTATATATCCTTCATATTTTATTTCAATTTCTACCTGTTCCAAGACATCTTTATCAAAAGATAAGTCATAAAAGTTCTCTAAATGTTCTATCTTTATCTCTGGTCTTTTTAATAAATCGTATAAAGTAATTCCATCTTTTAATATAGAAGAACCAATTTCTTCTAAAAAACAATTTGTATCCTCAGCAGGAACCATTTTATGATTTTTCAAATACTCTATCGCTTTTTTCATTTCTTCTTTTTTATGTTGTAACTTTTGATATTGTTGTTCATTGATTAATCCTACTTGATATCCATATTCTCGCAATCGTAAATCTGCATTATCATGTCTTAATAATAAACGATATTCTGCTCTAGATGTCAACAAACGATATGGGTCTATTACTCCCTTTGTTACCAAATCATCTATCAATACTCCTATATAAGCTTCATTTCTTCTTAAAATTAATGGTTCTTTTCCTTCTAATTTAAGACATGCATTAATTCCAGCGATTAATCCTTGGCAAGCAGCTTCTTCATAACCACTAGTACCATTTATTTGTCCTGCTGTAAATAAGTTTTCTATTAACTTTGTTTCTAAGGAAAGCTTCAGTTGGGTTGGATAAATTGCATCATATTCAATTGCATAAGCATATTTCAATATTTTAGCATTTTCTAGCCCTGGCAAACTATGAACCATCTTTTCCTGAACATCATGAGGCATTGAGGTTGAAAACCCTTGAATATAAATATCATCATAATATAAACTTTCTGGTTCTAAAAATAATTGATGTCTTTCTTTGTCACTAAATCTTACAATTTTATCTTCAATAGAAGGACAATATCTAGGGCCAACTCCAGTAATATCATTTAATCCGCCATACATGCTTGATTTATTTAAATTATCTTTTATAATTTGGTGTGTTTCTGGGGTTGTATAGATTAAATGACATGGAATTTGTTCTTCTAAACTATAATTTGGCTCGTTATCAAAACTAAAAGTATATTTTTGGTCACTTCCATATTCTTCCTTCGTTTTTGAAAAATCTATTGTTTTTTTATCAATTCGCTGTGGGGTTCCTGTTTTTAAACGAATTATTTGAAATCCTAATTTTTTTAAGTTATCACTCAAATGTTGACTAGGTCTTTCCCCATGTGGTCCTTCTCTATGTCTTGTATCTCCTACCATTATATCTGCTTTTAAATAAGTTCCTGTTGTTAAAATAACAGTCTTCCCAAATATCTGCTCTCCATTTTCTAAAATGACACCTTTAATTTTATGATTTTCTACAATTAAATCTTCAACCAATGCTTCCCAAATGGTCAAATTATTTTCCTTATTTAACGTTTTTAACATTTCTTTTGGATATGTGATTTTATCTGCTTGAGCACGCAAAGCTTGCACCGCTGGGCCTTTCTTATGATTTAGCATTTTCATCTGAAGTTGCCCTTTATCTGCATTTTTCCCCATTTCTCCGCCTAATGCATCAATTTCTCTAACCACAATTCCTTTGGCGCTTCCTCCAATGGAAGGATTACAAGGCATATCTGCAATATTTTTAATATTTCCCGTTATTAATATTGTCTTGTGTCCTTTTCTAGAAGCAGCAAGACTTGCTTCACAACCAGCATGTCCTCCACCTACTACAATTACTTCATATTCCATCAGAACACCTCCTCTACTCGCGTTTTATTATACTATCATTTTTTTTATTGCACAATAAAATATATAAGATTTTTCTTATATCAGACTGTTGACAAAGTGGTATATTCAAAAAGAATATGCTACTTTTTTTATCTC